>JBGPQJ010000039.1:0-20373 GCA_041488995.1 Anaerolineae bacterium | reverse complement strand
GAGGAGAACGGTGCTCGCCTGACTTTTTCTCCCCAGCGCAACAGATGACGTGGGAAGAGCCACAACGCCAGCAACCCGACCAGCAGCAATCCAATGTATTCTCTGGCTGCGGAAATCAACCATTTCTGCAATGCGACGGCATCGATACCGTTTTGTTGGGGAGGATAATAAGCCACAGGCGCGGTGAGTTTCCCGCCACCGGGCAGCGCGGTCTGCGGAGCAAGGAAAGGAGGCGCCTGAATGTTGAACATGCGGATGATCAGTCTGACAACTTCCAGGGGGCCGATCACTGCAGTCGTATCTCGCTCGACACTCCCTCCGAATTGCGCTCCAAGGATAAAAATCCCGGTGAGGTCGCGACCGATCGTGGCCCCCTCGGGCATGCCGACCGACAAACCGAGGAAGGCGACGTTGCGCCCCACCTTGCCCTCCGGACCAAAATCCAACTCCAGCGCACTGCCATAAACGCCATCCGTAACCTCGCCTTTGATAAATACCTGCTGGGTTAACGCAAACAGGCTGCCATCCACTTTTCCGTTGACCGTGACCGTGCCGCCCAGGGCGAACACATTGCCATTGACGTCACCGTCAATCGTCACCGTATCGCCAAACAGGATCACATCATCATCAACCGTTGTCCCGGCCGGGATGGTATCCCCGGCGACAATCCCCTGTGCATGAACGGGTGAAACAGCGCCAAACAGCAGAACCATAACGAACAGCGGGGTCAAGATGAATATCTTTTTGAACATATTTTCTCCTTGGTGATCCCCTTTACTTCTTATCTGTAACGAAACGGTCAAGCAACCAGCTCACGAGGCTGACCACGATGGACCCAACGACTGCCCCCCAGATAGTAACCTCAACGCCGATCCCCAGGAATGTCGTACAGATCCATGCAGAGAGCCACAGGACAAATGCGTTGATTACAATCAGGAACAACCCGAAGGTAACCGCAATGCACCCGCAGGAGAGCAGTTTGAGGAGTGGTTTAATGAAAACATTCACCAGCCCCAGGACGACCGCCATGACGGCGTAGGCAAACCATGCCGAAGTCGTCCCTTGAACTGTGATGCCCGGAACGATCCAGGCTGCGAGAATGAGGGCAATGAAAATGATGAACCAACGGACGAAAATTCGCATAAGAAACCTCCTTTTGTCTTGAGCAAGCTGGTACAGATCCACCCGCTCTCTTAAAGAATATTATAGTCGAGATAGAAGCATTTATTTTATCGCGTATGGATGGGCTTTTATGCTAGAATTTACACAATTGCAAGCAAGAGGATAGGTCGGAAATGATTGATCAGCAACTGTTTGTTGAACGCATGCTTGAATCGGAAAACCTGACCGATGAATTGGAAGATGACGACGCCAATTGGTTGCTCAACTGGGGGATTGGACAAATCGGCCATGTAATAGAAGTAAAGCAGGACCTCGAAGCAGCCGCAGAAAGAGTAAACGCGCTGATGCAATTCATGCGCCTGCTCAACCGGATCGGAGGAAACCCAGCCTCCATCTCCCCCGGGGTTATCCCTGAACTTCTCGAACGGCATTCAGCGGCCTTTGGCGCCTCTTACTCCCCAAGTGAAATAAAATGCCAGCAGGTTGTCGAAACACTACCCGCGATGACCTCCCGCCAGGCAATGGAATTCATCATCAACTGGGCAAGCAATCATTAATGCATCCATTCAGGAGAAAGTGAAACATGTCCCCTTCGCGAAGGCTTAATCCTCAGGCGGTTCAACTTACGACAGGCGGTCTTATATTATTACTGGTGGCCATTGCGATTGTCTGGTTCATCCCCGGAAAGCCGTCGGGTGAAACCACACCGCTGCCTCCTACTCTGACGCCTGCCGAAGTTACCCCCACTCCAGACAGCCTGCCTTCCTGGCTCACAGTTTACTTTACGAATCCCAATCCGCCCGACGATATCAACCATGGGGTGGATCAGTACATCGTCCCATTAATTGAGAATGCCACCCGAAATATGGTTGTGGCTTCCTTCGACTTAAACCTGCCCTCCATTGTGGATGCGCTGGTCCGAGCTAAAGAACGCGGTGTGGAAGTACGCGTGCTCTACGACGGAGAAAACGGCGTGCAACAACTGGAGGCTGACCGCTCACCCACCGGAAAGGCTTACAATGCGGTCGAGATATTACGCACCGCGAACATCCCCCTTGTAAATGGGGGGCGCTCCAATGGCTTGATGCACAACAAATTCCTTATCATTGACGGGCAATATCTGGTGATGGGATCATGGAATTTTTCATACAACGACACCTACCGCAATAATAACAATGTCCTGGTGATCACCGATCTCACCTTGATCGCCAATTACCAGGCAAAGTTCAATGAATTGTTCGCGAAGAAGGACTTTGGCGTCCAATCGCAACTCGGCGCGCAGGTGCCGGTCATGAATATTGTCGGTGTGAATGTCGCCAATTATTTTTCGCCTGCAGACCAGGTGATGGACAAGTTGGTCGCGCTCGTTGGTGGTGCACAGAATTCAATTTATTTCATGGCCTTCACCTACACCCACCCCGATCTCGTCAAAGCCATGGTCGAACGGCATAATGCCGGGGTGGATGTGCAGGGCATATTCGAGAATCGCGGCGCCACGCAGGGCGCCATGGTGCCTCTCTACTGTGCCAATGTCCCCGTCAAAGTGGATGGGAATAAATATACGATGCACCACAAAGTCATCGTGATCGACAAGAGTATCGTCATCACCGGCTCATTTAATTTCACCGGCGCTGCCGATACAGCCAACGACGACAATTTGATCGTGATCCAGAGTCCGGCACTGGCGCAGCTTTACCTGCAGGAATATGAACGCATGAAAGCCAATGCACAACCCCCCAACCTCAGTGATGAATTTTTGAAATCTGCCCAACAGGATAAATGGGCGGAGTACTGTAAATAAAACAAGGGCGGCTGTACCGGCCGCCCCAGTGGAATCGACTGGTTATGACTTGACCGGGTAAAAGCAAAGACCTGCTGTCCCGGGACCGGTATGAACCGCCAGCGCGGGGGAAAGCTCGGCGAAAAACGACTCGACCACGTCAAGACGTTGATCCACCATCTGTTTGATCTTCTCCACCTCTTCCAGCGCTCCCGCGTGCACGTATGCAATCTTTACCTTTCCCCTGCCGACGGCCTCCTCGACCAGGTCTACCATGGCATGGTAGGCCTGGTTGCGACTGCGCGCAGTCCCCAGCGGGACAATCACACCGTCTTCCATGCCGATCAGAGGTTTGATGTTGAGCAATGACCCGACCAAACGCTGCGCCATTCCAATGCGCCCCCCCATATAAAGGTATTTCAGAGTGTCCGCTGTTTGGATCATGCGCGTGATCTGGATCATGTTCTTGACCTTCACCGTTATTTCATCAAGACTTGCACCCGCCAGGGCAGCGCGGGCAGCCTCGATAGCCATCCAACCCTGACAGAGTGAGACATTACGCGTGTCAATCACTTCAATCCGGACATCGGGTAGTTGTTCCTGAGCCATGCTCTGAGCGACAGTCGCCGCCTGGTACGCACCGCTCCCTTTACTGGTCATGTGGATGCTGATGATTTCCCCCACCCCCTGGGAAGCAAGATCCTGGTAGGTCGTGAAATAGTCGCCAGGACCTGGACTGGCCGTGGTCGGCAGGGACTTGGCAGTCACCAGCCAGTCAAGGAACTCCTGTCGCTGGATGGTCACCAGATCGCGCAGGACTTCCTGCCCGCGGTGGATGTAATAAGCGACGGTATGGATATTCAATTGATTCAACAGTGTTTCGGGGATACTGGCACAACTATCGGTTAGAACAGCAACACCAGGCATTGTTGTCTCCTGAGGAATATTTCACTTTTATTTTACCTCTTTCTTAATGCCGGTCTTGTGAAATATGACAAGTCTTGGGTATCGTTCTGCTCATACCACCTGCCCGGGTCAAATACGCAGGATCCCCTCCGGAAATGCAACCTGAGCACTGGCGGCAAGAGTCTTAAGTTCTATATGATCCAAAGACTAAACCGACGCATTACTTCCCCGGCGTAAAATAAAATGTCGCATCCTTTTCCAATTCCCCCTCCGCCCAAACATACCCTCCGTGGCGCTCAACAATTCGCCGCACAATTGCCAGCCCGACACCGGTACCCAACCCTGAACTGGACTACGGTTCATATCGCATCAGGACGCCAGCTGCAAGAGACCCGCACAGCAAAGTGGGCATCCCGCTGCGGCCAGGCTGTCGCGCACAATGAATTAAAAAAACATCCTCCCATACAAATGGGAAGGAGAAGGGATTATCTGTTTAGGGGCATAGGTTAAGGGGTGGAAGTAACCGTCGCCTCGATTTTTGACAGCGGTTTCCAGGCGGGATCAAAATCCGCATCCGGATCCTTGGTCAGCCTTGTCCGGTCGCCACCAGATATGGTCATGATATAGATGTCCTGATTGGAGCCGGCGGGATCCGCGGAGACACTCTCGAACACCAACCAGTATCCATCCGGTGAGTAATGCACATCAACAATGGGCGTCTCAACATTTACTCTGACACTGGCCTGGCTCTTGCGATCCTCATAACGCATGGTCATTAACCAGGCGGGAGAAGGAGATGTAACAAAGGACTCCGTTTCGCTAAACGAAATAAACCGGCCATCCTGAGACCATGCTGGAAGGAAATCCGAGTACCGGGAACCGCTGCGCACGAGTTGGTCTGGCACTTTCCCCGCGCTGGTCATCACCCAAATCTGGAACACGCCTACGCGTCTGAGAGTATAAGCAATCTGGGTACCATCCGGAGACCAGGCCGGTTGCCGCGTTTGGATATTTTTATCTGTATCAGTCAGACGGGTGATTTCTTTGGTTTCCAAATCCATCTTATAGATCTGGGGGTATCCATCACGCAAAGATGTGAATGCAATAGATTTACCATCTGGTGACCAGACCGGGTCGTAGTCACCTTCGATAGAACCCCCCAACGGTTGTTTGTTGGTTCCATCCGCATTCATAATATAGAGGTTAGAGCCAGGATAGTCGGCTTCTTTAAGCATACAAGGTGAGATATACACAATTTGCGTCCCGTCAGGCGACCAGGCGGGCTGGCAGGCGCCGTCCGTTTCAGTGGTAATTGCACGCTGGTCCGTGCCATCAGCAATCATCAGGTAAATCTGCGGAATCCCCGAACGATTGGAAGCAAAAGCGATTGTACCCAGGCCTCCGCCGATGAGAGTGGGGGTGATACTGGGGGTGAGCGTAAAAGTCGAGGTCGAGGTATTCGTCGGTGTTAACGTGACGCGTTTTGTGGGTGTCTGGCTGGGTGTTTTGGTAGGCGGGAGAACTACACCAGCGGTGTTACTCGTAGCTGTAGGAGAAACTGTCTGTGTCGGCGTCGGTGTGGCGCTGGGCAGCCAACCTGGAGGCAGCAGCCCGGTCACACTGGCAGGGATAAGCGACGGGTTATTGATAACTACCCCAAATGCAACGATGACGCCTATAAGCAGCAACAAAGAGAATGCCACCCAGCCCAGGCTGCGCTTGCGGCGCCGCTTAAATCGTGCAGGCGTACTCTCGCTAACGATGAGTTTCTCCGCTTCGGGCGCCAGGGCACTGAGCGGTTTGGATGGAGGCCGATCAGCTGTAACAGGCGCAGGTGAAACACTTAAATCATTGGCGGGTTTTTGGGTTTTTGCGCTGGCAGCCAGCAGGGCTTGTTTGAATTCTTCATCCGACTTAAAACGGTCATCAGGATAAGGCTCCATTGCCTTTTCGATGGCTGCTGCCAGCTTGCGGGATATTTTCGGGTTACGCTTGCGGAGAGGGGTGAGTTGGACGTTGTCCATCACCCGCGCCAGTCCATCTTCAGGAATCACACTACTCAGTGCAGCATAGAGTGTCGCCCCCAGAGAATAGATGTCTGAATGGGCATCCGTCCTTGCCGTGCCATATTGCTCGGGAGGTGAATACCCTGGCGTCATGGCGCGCGCTCCGGTCGTCGTGGCCTGAGATCCCCGGACTACCTTCGCCAGTCCGAAATCCACAAGATAAACATGTCCCTCCGGGGTAATCTTCACGTTGCCCGGCTTGATATCGCGATGCAAAACGGGCGGCTTGCGTGTGTGCAGGTAAGCCAGCGCGTCACAGATCGCCGCCCCTATCAAGATGGCTTCTTCTTCGGTGATGGTACCGAGTCGCTCCATTCGTTGCCGCAGGTCTTCCCCCTCAATATAGTCCATGACGAGGTATTGACCCTGCTCTCCGACCACGAAATGGTCGGTGACGCGCGGCAGGTTGGGCTGACGCAAACTCGCCAGGATAACAGCCTCAAGACGGAACTGGCGGGCATATTCATCGGTCGTAAAAAGATTCTCTTTAACAGCAACTTCCACACCAAGATTTTCATCTATGACACGGTAAACAGACCCCATGCCCCCCTGGCCCAGGATTTCTACAATGCGATATCGTCCGTGAAGAATGGCTCCTTGTTCTAGTGTCATTTATTTAATTATCCATCATGATAGTTACAGTCTAGTATATGATTATATCAGAGTAGATTACAACCCATTTTCATGGTTCATTACAATAAATATACATGGGACGTTTCAGGCTTAACAGTTATGAAAGGCATTATTGGGACTCTACTTTGGTTTCGCTAACTTCATACGAATGAATAACCAAGGCCCTCCTGCCGAGACCCACGCACCTACCAGACCATAGCGCAAGTAGCGAATAACATTAGGAACCATTCCTTCCCCAGCAGGGAAAATAAATTTCAGCCCCAGGTAAAGGATCGCTACGCCGACAAAACCAACCAGAAAACGCGCTACACGCTGGCTGGTCGTGCCTTCGACGCTGAATCCCCCCTGACGGGTGAACCAGGCCAACCCGCAAGAGAGTCCGAACAAAGTCCCGGCTGTCGATATGACCCCGCTGATATTGATGGGATCAGGCGCGGGTCCCTCTGGAAATGCCACCGCTGCATTCAGAAGCCAGGAATCAGGGATGGTCCAATTCCCCAGAGAGAGGATGGCGAGTTCCACCGCTCCTATAAACCCGAGCGACACCAGAAAAGCGACCAGAGTCTGCTGCGCGAAGGTCAATTTCTTGAGCCATGCCGCAACCGGATTCCAAAACTTGACGAAACAGAAAAGGAGAATACCGCCAATCAGCCAGCCAGCCAGCACATCGGTCGGAAAGTGCACGCCAAGATATATGCGCGAAAGCCCGATCAAGAAAATCACGGCGATCGAAGTAAACCACGCCCATGGGCGGTTGATGTAATAGACCACCATTCCCCATACTGCCACCGCGGTTTGCGAGTGCCCGGAGGGTATCCCGAATGTTGTCTCATTTGCAAAGGCTTTTACTTCTGTACTGTACCAGAATGGGCGCGGGTCGTGGAATAAGATTTTAAACACATCGTTCAAGCAGGTGCTGAACAACAAGATTAGTCCCACGCGCAAGCCAAGCGCCGTATCCACGCACCAGTACAGCAGGGGGAGAACAAACAGGAAGAACTCCTCCGAACCCAGAAAACTAAAAAATGCCATCGGGCTAACGAGCCAGGTTATGTTTTGAATTAAGGCAATGATGTAAATACCAAAATCCCAGTATGGTTGCATGGTGGCTCCTTTCAAGTTGATGAGCGGGGATCTTCAGCAGCTTCACCCATCACAGATACTGCGTTTCATAAAATCGACACTGGCCTGTTCTGCCGCGTGTCTTTGACGGCACTTCGTTTTTATTGTACACTCAAATCATGGACCGGGAATCGCCTCGTTGGTGGGATTGGCTTGCGGCAGGTTTGCTATTCACTGCCATGCTCGTGGCGGTCGTGAGGTTGCTTGCCACGAATTGGATTCCCCATCTCGATTATGCTTACTCCCTGGTTGTGCTGGGAGTGATCCTTGGGCTCGCGCTTGGAAAGAGCCTGTTTAGCCGTAGAGTGGCAATCTGGCTGGCAATAGGATACACCCTCTTCTTTATCCCCTGGCAGCTCGCACAGGCTACAGAAGACGCAGTGAGCTGGGGGGAACGTCTGGGTAGTCTGGGCGGCAGATTGATCTTTTCGCTGGCGCAACTTTCCAGCCGCCAGCCAGTGGATGATTTTATTCTTTTTCTCACCTTTGTTTGCATCCTGTTCTGGATCATCAGCGTCTTCAGCGCTTATGCACTCACCCGGCATGGCAATATCCTGGCAGCCGTTTTACCGGGCGGATTTGCCATCATCATCCTTCAAACCTATGATTGGGCTGTACCGCAGCGCGTCTGGTATCTGGGTACCTATATATTTCTGGTTTTATTCCTCTTTGGACGTCTCAACTACCTGAAATCAAGCCGCGATTGGAAGCGGCGTCGAATATTCATTTCGCCCGAAGCCAACCTGGATATCTCGGTTGGGGTGCTGATCTCGGCCGCAGTGCTGGTGCTGCTTGCCTGGACCATGCCGCTTTCGCTGTCATCGTCTCCTGCGGCGGCTCGTTTTTGGATTAACCTGGTCGCGCCTTGGGATAACCTGAAGCAGCGCTTTAAAGATGCGTTTGCCGCCATCCAGGGGACGGTGGCGGTCGGCTCGCGCGATTTTTTTAGCGATAACCTTCCGCTCGGTCTGGGGAATCCGCTCGGCGATGCTGTATTGTTCACTGTTCTAATTCCACAGTCTGCCCAGGACCTGCCTCGGCTCTACTGGCGCGGGCGCACCTATGATGAATATGGAAACGGCAAATGGACGACGACCGCTGATTCACTTGGTGAGTTTAATCCAGATGGCGACAATCTCAACTCAGCCGATGGAGGAAGCAGTCCGCAGGGAACATTTTATTTCACTACCTACATTCCCAACCAATCCCTCCTATACTTATCTCCTGATTTGTTGTGGTTCAGCCGCGCGGCGGAATATAAATACTTCCCGGTGCCAGAACAACAAGTGGATATGGTACTGATGCGAACGACCCGCAACATTAAGGCCGGTGAGACATTCAGCGCGCGATCCATGCTGAAAAACCCGACAGTCCTGCAACTCCGCCAGGCAGGGGTGGAATACCCTGAGTGGGTAAACGAACATTACCTGCAACTCCCCGATGATTTTTCTCCGCGTGTGGCCAGGCTTGCTTCTGACCTTGTGCGCGGTAAAGTGACGCCATACGACAAGGCAGCCGCCATTACAGATTATTTGCGTCAGGAGATCGAATACGTCGACCGCATCCCGGCGCCACCGCCCAATACTGACCTGCTCGAATGGTTCCTGTTCGAGTCCAAAAAAGGGTTCTGCAATTACTACGCCACCGCTGAGGTGCTGATGTTGCGCGCCGTGGGAGTCCCGGCCCGGCTGGCAGTCGGATATTCTCAGGGGGAACCAAACGATGTAGGGACAATTTATTACATTCTTCAGAATGATGCCCATGCGTGGGTGGAAGTCTATTTTCCAGGCGTAGGCTGGGTGGAATTCGAGCCTACTGTCAGCCAGTCACCCCTTGTCCGCCCGGAGGGTGTATCCCAAAATGACTTATCAGGTGAAAACCTGATGCCGCTCACACCCGGAGAAACGAATGGCAACCTTCCGGCTGGTGGACGAGAAGCTGGGGATGAAACGGAGGCAGTAGCCCGTCAGGTGTATTACCTGCGCATTGCCGCGTGGGTTATAATCATTTTGTTAGCTGTGGTAACGGGGATTCTCTTCTGGCGCAATAATCATCGCCAGGCACTTATTATTCAGATCCCAATGGCCATCCTGGCTTTTCTCGAACGGAAGCATTTACCCGTACCGCGCTTCCTGATCAACTGGGCACACTGGTCCGAACAGACTCCCATCGCCCGTTCATTTGCAGTCGTCAATCGGAGTCTGCGCTGGCTGGGTAAACCCCAACCTTTAGCTGCCACGCCTGCTGAGCGCGCTACAGTGCTCCGCGAGTTACTGCCCGAAGCCAACGAAGAGGTTGGGATCCTGGCTGCTGAACACCAGACTGCGCTTTACAGCCCTCGTGATGGGAATGTCGCTGCCGCGCGTCAGGCCAGCAAACAAATTCTGTATAAAACTTTAAAACGCCTCATTCAAAAATTCTTCTCTTAACAATATGACGACACTTCCAGCCAACGATACACCCCCTCTCGACCAGCAGCTAAAATCACTCAGCCAGATGGCGGGAAAGTTGCGCTCAGCACTGTTACCGCTGCGCGCCAACCTGCCAGCAAATATATGCGACGAACTGTCGCACATGGAGATCCGCCTGCACCGTGCCAGCCTTGAAGTTGGGTCGGTCGCCGAAGAGCGCAAGAATCTATTCGCCCTGGCTGATATCAGCCAGGTCATCAACTCCACCCTGAAACTGGATGAAGTCCTGCGCATTGTCATGGACACCATCGTCCGCTTGACCGGAGCCGAGCGCGGGTTCCTTATGCTGACCAACGAAAAAGGGGAAATGGTCACCCAGGTCGCCCGCAATTGGGAACACGAATCACTCAGCAACAGCGAATCCGCGGTCAGCCGCACGGTCATCAAGCGGGTCATCGAAAGCGGTGCCCCTGTGATGACCACCAATGCAAAGGAAGACCCGCGTTTCAACGGCACGGAGTCGATCATCGCTTACAACCTGCGCTCCATCCTGTGCGTCCCGCTCATGGTCAAGAGTTATCTGATCGGAGTCATCTATACGGATAATCGCATGCGGTCAGGTATTTTCAGCGATGCCGAACGCGATCTCATCACTGCATTTGCCAACCAGGCTGCGGTTGCCATCGAAAATGCGCGACTGTTCTCGTCCTTGCGCCACACCCTCGAGGAAGTCACCGAGCTCAAGAATCTGATGGACAATGTCTTTGCCTCCATCACCAGCGGAGTGATTACTGCCGATATTGAAGACCAGATCACCCTTGCAAACCACGCCGCCGAGACCATCCTCGGGCAGGCAAAAGCCGAAATCGTTGGCAAACGGCTTGATGAAGTCTTTCCCAGCATCGCTAGCGATATCTTACCCCAGGTCGCATCGGTCCGCGTTACAGATAAAGCCATAACCGACATGGAACTCAACCACCGCCATCCCCAGCGGGGAAACCTCAACTGGCGCATCAATCTCTCACCTCTCAAAGATGGAACCCAGATCACGCAAGGTGTCACCATCGTGCTGGACGACCTGACAGAACGCAAGCACCTGGAAGCGCAGCGGAAACTCTTCGAGCGCATGGTATCCCCGGCGGTCATCCAGCAACTCGACCCCAACAGTCTTTCCCTGGTTGGCAAGCGCACGGACATCACGGTACTGTTTGCTGACATACGCGGATTTACAAGCTTCTCCGAGTTGCAATCACCTGAGAAACTGGTCGCCGTGCTGAATCGTTATCTCGCTGCAGCTGCTGAAGCAGTGCTTGATCAGGAAGGAACCGTGGACAAGTTCCTTGGGGACGCTGTGATGGCATGGTTCAACGCCCCCATACCCCAGCCTGACCACACGCTGCGCGCCGTCCGCGCGGCGATCGCCCTCAGAAATTCTGTACTTCGTTTGCATAGTGAACTGCCATCCGAAGCGCAGCTTTCCTTCGGGGTAGGCATCCACTACGGGGAGGCAGTGCTCGGTCTGATCGGCACTGAGAAACGCCTCGAATACACCGCCATTGGGGATAGCGTCAACACTACCAAGCGCCTGCAGGAGAATGCCTGGCACAACCAGATCGTCATCAGCGATGTGGCTTACCAGCGGGTGAGAGATGCGGTGAGAGTCCTGCCGATGGAACCCATGCTGGTAAAGGGGAAGCGCGAACCGATCCCTGTCTATGAAATTCTGGGGCTCGCATAACAAGAACCGGCTTCTTCACGAAACCGGTTCTTCATTCGATACGCGCGTGACAAACTCCACCAGTTGCGCGATCCCCTTTTCTACCGGCGGAAGGTCAATATACTCATTCACGGTGTGCGCGCTCCCTCCGGTCGTCACTCCCAGCACCACAGCCGGGTAGCCATGGCTGAACGGGAGGTTGGCATCCGTGGAGCCAATAGTCAGCGACGGGTCGATCCCCTGGGACTTAAGGCAGCTCATTGCGGCCCGGATGAATGGATGGTCTGCCTTGATGGATCCCGCCGGACGGTCACCGATGGTTGCCGTTTCAAGACTCACCCCTGGCCTGTTCACCGCTGCAATGAGTTCTTCCACCCGCCGGACCAGATCACGCAGCGCTGCCTCGTTCTCCGAACGCAGGTCGAGTTCCAGCCATGCCTCAGGCGCGATCGTGTTGATGGATGTGCCACCGGCAATCCTCCCGGCATTAAGAGTGGTGCGCGGCGTATCCGGTAGTTTGAGGGCGGTGATGCGGGTGACCAGTCCGGCCAGCTCATGGATGGCGGATGGTTTGCCAAAATCCGACCAGGAGTGCCCGCCTGCCGTGCGCACCGTAATTCGAAAACGGCGCACGCCTGTACCTCGATTGTATACATGCCCGAACGCCAGCCCTTCCAGAACAAGATAACCCCTCACCTCCCCTCCAAAACGATCCACCACAGCACGCATTCCACGCAGGTCACCCAATCCCTCTTCACCGACGTTTGCCACAAACCATACCTCGCAGGGTAGAACCATCTTCCGCTCGCGGAGGCGCCACAATAATCCAAAGAGTGCCGCCACGCCCAGAGCGTTGTCCCCTATGCCGGGCGCGCTGATTTTTACAGGATTTCTCTGGCTGGTCAGATCCGTTTCAAGGGGGAAGACCGTGTCGAGGTGCGCAGAGATGATGAGCGGCAGACCCGTGCCGCTTCCCGGCAAACGGGCGAGGACATTCCCCGTAGAATCGGCTTGTACATCTGCCAATCCCTCGGCTGCAAAACGCATCCGGACAAATTCCGCCCGGCGCGCCTCATCGAATGTAGGCGCAGGGATTTGTTGAATCTGAAGGGCGAGGTCGAGCAGGGAATCGATGAACATTTGAAAGTGGGAATCTCAGGTCAGTCTTCTCTTACAATTTCCTTGAGCGTTTCCAGACGCGCCTGGGCGAGACCGGGTAGGGCATCCAGCGCAAAAAAGGCACCGCTGCCCTCCAGAGTCAAAGAGGCGGAGACATTTCCATACAAGGCTGCCCGAACAGGGTCATAGGACTCGGAATAGCCAACGATAAACCCTCCGCAGAATGCATCTCCACCGCCTGTGGGATCGATGACCCGCGCCGGGTAGGCGGGGACCTCATATCGGCGGTGATTGGTGGCATCGTAGATCATCTGTCCCAGCCCGCCCCGCTTAATGATGACAAACTCCACGCCCCACGATCCGATGGCTTCGATCATCTCCCACAGGTCTTTTGTCCGTCCCCAGAAGAGCGAGCGGATCTCGTCCTCGGAGGGCATGAAAGCCGTCAGCCCGCGGACGAGTGACCTGACATCCTCAAAAAAGACCGGCAGCATGTAACCCGGTGACGGGTCGAGCGAGGTGGTGATGACATTCGCCTGGCGGAACGCGGGTAACAACTGGGTGTGCGAAACGTAATCGGTCGGGCAGATGTGGACGGCTTTTACATCCAGGTATTGTTTGGGGATGTCGGTGATGCGCGGGGAATCGGGTGACGGGTGCGCTCGGCTGTCCTGCTGGTCACTGCGCGGTTGAAACCCCAGCAGCGATTTTGGAAAGGGCAGTCCCAGCCGGGCAAAATGTGCAACCGGGTTGGAGGTCTGCGATGTGGACGTATCCATATAGGCGCGGAAGGAACGCAGGTCCATCCCCTCTGTCAGGATACGGATACCGTTCGTATCGAATCCGCGTTTTGCAAACTGCTTCAACCATTCCTGTGGATAATCTTCACCGATGCGTGACAGCAGGCCAATCTTGTCGCTCCAGATGCGCGCACCGGAAGCCGCATAAAGCAAATTGCCTCCCGGCGCGTCCAGCAAAGGACGACCTTCGGGAGGCAGAAGATATTCACGGCGCAGTTGCCCGGTGATAACGTAGGTGGGATGCATCACTTGCGTGCCCCCTTCCGGGAGCTTGCCCTGCTCGATCGATGAAGTTTATAAAGAAAGAATTCTTCAACTGTTCATTACTTTTTGAGCGGCTTTTACCTGCGCCAGGTTTAATGGCAGCAGGATGGTGAATGTACTGCCTTTGCCCTCTTCGCCCTCCGCCCAGATGCGCCCGCCGTGCATTTCGACCATGACCTTTGAGACCGACAATCCCAGTCCCATGCCACCATGCTTGCGGGTGAGATGCGACTCGACCTGGTAGAACCGTTCGAAGATACGCGAAAGGTCAGCAGCCGGTATCCCGATCCCGTCATCAATGACGGAGATCTTGACATAACCCGGCACCTGTTCAACCTGGACAAAAACATGCCCGCCCTCATTGGTAAACATGATGGCGTTCTTGATCAGGTTGCTGACGGCGATGCTGATCTTTTCCACATCCCCGTCAATAACCAGGTCGGATGTCTGGTGCAGGTTAGTGCGGAAGGTGATCTTCTTGCTCCTGGCCTCCTCCTGGTAGGAATCGATCAACTCAAGAATCAGGCGATTGACTGAGAACATGCGGTTCCGCAGGGTTGCCATGCCAGTCTGGAAGTTGTCCACATTGGAGAGGTCTTCGATGATCTCTTTGAGCTTGGAGGCTGCGCGGATAATGGTGTCCACCTGATCGAGATATTGCGCATCGACCATTTCGCGCAGGAAGGTGGCATGACCCAATATGAGGCCCAACGGGGTGCGCAGTTCGTGGGATGCGATGGCGGTAAAATCGCTCTTCATGCGGTCAAGCTGGGCAATTTCTGTGTGAGCTTTATGGACCTGTTTTTCGAGTCGGTCATTGTATAGCAGGACAGCGGCTTCCGCGGCAAGAATTTCTAGAATTGCGACGTCTTCTTCGGTATAATCAGCGTTGCCACGGTGATTGATCACTTCGAAAACGCCAATCTTTTCGCCCTTGAAAATGATCGGCACCGCTGCCATGGAGCGGGTTTCGAAACCGGTCATGGAATCAATGTTTTTGAAGTGCTTCTGATCTCTCTTGGCAGCAACGACAATTTCCGAGTTACCCGTGGTGAAGACCCGTCCCGCAATGCTTCCCTCAAGCGGAACATCCAGCGACTTCATCACATTCCATTGGATCGGTGGGGCGGCGACAAAACGCAGACTGTGGGTTGATTCATCGGCGACCATCATGGATGAAGCTTCACTGTCCGTCAGTTCGGCGGCGGCTTCAGCAACCAGCTGAAGGTAGGCCTCCAGGTCGAGCGCATTTCGCAGGTTACGGGTAGCATCGAGCAGGTATTCGAGTCGGAGCGGACTATCTTTAGAAGCCATATCCCACCTGAGGGAGCAACCTTTCAAATCCTATCCAATTTACGCCGGAAGGAAGAACCAATCCCAACCGAGCATGTTCAGTAGTAAGATTATAGCATAGGCAACTTTCGGGTAAACCCGCATATCAACTCTGATAAGGAGAGCATTAAATCACATGAGCAAGAAAGTGCGTGTTGCGATCATTGGCGTGGGGAACTGCGCCTCCTCCCTGGTGCAGGGCGTTCAATTCTATAAGAAGACGCCCGATGACGCCACCGTGCCGGGTCTGATGCACATCAACCTGGCCGGTTACCACATCCGCGATATCGTATTCACTCTCGGCATCGATATCAACGTCACCAAGGTTGGCAAGGATCTGTCTGAGGCCATCTTCGCCGAGCCGAACAACACCTACAAGTTCTGCGAAGTGCCCAATTTGAATGTCCCGGTGGTGCGCGGGATGACTCACGACGGGCTGGGCAAATACCTGTCCGGCGTGATCAAGAAAGCCCCGGGTCCCACCGCCGACATTGTCCGGCTGCTCAAAGAGACCAAGACCGATGTGGTGGTTTCGTACCTGCCGGTCGGTTCTGAAATGGCGACCAAGTGGTATGTGGAACAGATCATTGAAGCGGGCTGCGCCTTTGTCAACGCGATCCCGGTCTTCATCGCTTCATCGGAATACTGGGCCAATCGTTTCCGCGATGCAGGCCTGCCCGTGCTGGGCGATGATATCAAATCGCAGTTAGGTGCGACCATTTTGCACCGAGTCATCACCAGCCTGTTCGTTGACCGCGGTGTACGCATCGACCGCACCTACCAGCTCAACTTCGGCGGCAACACGGATTTCCTCAACATGCTGGAGCGAGAACGCCTTGAGAGCAAGAAGATTTCCAAGACCGGTGCGGTGACGAGCATGATCCCCTATCAGTTGTCCGAGAATGACATCCATGTCGGGCCTTCGGACTATGTGCCGTGGCTGACCGACCGCAAGTGGTGCTACATCCGCATGGAAGGCACGACTTTTGGCGAAGTGCCGCTCAACCTGGAAGCCAAGCTGGAAGTATGGGACAGCCCCAACTCCGCCGGAGTCATCATTGACGCCGTCCGCTGTGCAAAGCTCGCGCTGGACCGCAAGCTCTCCGGGCCGATCATTGGTCCTTCTTCCTACTTCTTTAAAACCCCGCCCAAGCAGTTCAAGGACAACATCTGTCGCGAGATGACCGAGGCCTACATCAAGGGCGAATCGAATCAATAGATTCAGCGATCCAGGCTGATCACACTGGGGACGCCTGCGCCTGCGGACGTCCCTTTTATTTTCAGGTAAAATCGAGACCATGGCTCAACGTTTACCGGTCCTTCCCACCCTGCTTTTAATTGTATTTATCGTGACAGGTTGTGCCCAGGCTGTGGCTCCCACTCCCACCGCTACAGCAATCCCGCCAACCTCCGCACCGACTTCCACCCCAATTCCGGCGGAGACACCCGTGCCCACACCTGTGCGGACACCGCCCGACCTGCCGGGGACATTTCAATCGCAGTATCTCAACCCGCTCGACGCGCCGCATACCTATGTCGCCGACACCTGCCAGTATTTGAAGAATAAATGGGATCCGAACAAAGCCGCCCCAGGCACGGTCGTAATGCCGATCATGTTCCACTCCATCACCAAGGGCGAGGTCACCAACTACGATCAGATCTCCATCAATGAATTTCACACTTTGATGGCGGACCTCAAGGAACAGGGCTTCGAGGCGATTACCACCGAACAACTGGCCGATTTCCTGGAAAATAATACCAGGATCCCCTGGCGCTCTGTCTATCTGGTTGTGGATGACCGCAAGCAGCGCGCTTATTTTGACACGACATTCAAGGAGTACAACGTCAAATGGGGCTGGAAGGTCGTCAACGCCTGGATCAGCGCACCCGACAACACCTACGATGTCTGGGGACAGAATGCCCAGTTGGAAGCGGAAGGCTGGGTGGACCACCAGGCGCATGGTGTCGTGCATAACATTCCCATGGCGGATACCTCGACAGAAGCTTACATTACCAGCGAACTACAGGGTTCCATCGATGCCCTGCGCAAAAAATTCAACAAGACACCCATCGCCATTATCTGGCCGGGCGGCGGATTTGGCACGAAACCGGTGCAGATCGCCCGGCAGCTGGGTTACAGGCTCGGCTTCACGATCAATCCCCGCGGTCCGTTGATGTACAACTGGATCCCACTTTCAGACAAGCCTGATACCATGCGCCCTTCGTATCTCCCAGAAGGTTCGATCAATGATCCGCTCATGGTGCTGCCGCGCTTCTGGGATACGGACGCGCGCAGCCATATCGACAGGGTGCGGCTCACCGGCAAGGAAGCCGCCGCCTACGCCGAGCAGAACAAAGCCACCGAGCTGGCCTATTACAATATCCTGTGCGCCCCGACCCTCGGACCTATCCCAACCACTGCGCCATGATTTTTCGAGGACGCATCTTTGAAAGCGTTTGCGGTCCATCTTTTTGCGCGATTTGCGGCCTTCATAAACAAGATGAATCCTAATTGCATCTTCTGTAAAATCATTGCCGGTGAGGCACCCGCCACGATAATCTACCGCGACTCGCAGGTAACCGCTTTCCGCGACCTGCATCCCGTCGCGCCGACTCACATCCTGATCGTGCCGAACAGGCATATCGAATCAGTCAATCAGCTTGAACCAGAGGATGAGGCCCTAGTCGGTCACATCTTCAGCGTGGCACGCATCCTGGCCGAGCGGGAGGGCGTCCATGAGAGCGGATTCCGCATCATCAGTAACACCGGCGCGCATGGCGGGCAGACCATCTTTCACATGCATTTCCATCTCATTGGCGGGCAGAGAATGAAGCACCCGATGGGATGAATCAAAAACCCCTCCCGGTTTGAAGCGAGAGGGGCTTGCCGAAAATCTTCAACTTATTTGAACTTAATGCGTTTCAACTCGCCGGTCATCTGGCGCGCATACCAGAACAGCCCGCCCCCGACCAGCAGCATCAACGCGCCGGCAATTGCGATCACCGGCGAACGGCTCGCTGTGGCAGGATTCACCACTGGAGCGCTGCTCGGCTGGGCGCCAAAGGGCACGTAATAGGTACCTCCGGCCTCGACCTTTTTCGCGCCCGTCAGGTCGTAGCTTAAAACGGTGGTGGGGTTGTACCCGTCGGGGATGCCCACGCTGACCGTATATTCCCCCTGCGGAGTATCTGAAAAACAGATCCCCTGGAATTCGACATCGGGGTTGGCCGGCAGGGTATTCTGGGTTTTTGAATACCCACCCCTCAGGTTCGTCACGCTGACCGCGCCGCCCGCGATGGGGGGTTCCGTCTCCTGGCGTTTTCCGTCGCCGTTGAGGTCCTCGTAAAGCAGTACACAAATCTGTGCCATCCCGCCGCTGACGAGGGTGGGAGTCGGCAGGATCTGGGTCGGTGTGGGCGAGGGACCGGGAGTCGGTGAACCCGCCGAGGGACCGCCGAATCCGATCAGTAGTTCCTGGCCTTCCCGAATATCGCAGTTTTCGTTCAGGCGGTTCAGCTTGCGGATCTCTTCCACGGATACTCCGGTCAGCAGGGAAATTCGCAGGCAGGAATCACCGGGTTGGACAATGTAGATAATACGGCCGTCAGAGCGCGGGGTCGGGGTGGCGTACTGCAGCACCTGCGGCTCCGGCGAAGCCTGTGCCACCAGCACCATCCGCAACATCAGGATAAAGAAAATGAACAAACTGACTGCAAAGACTCTTCGTTTCATGGTGATTCTCTGGAAGGATTATAACATTACACTCTTGACCGGTCTCGTCGGTGGGGGTAGTAACGGAGAGCTGAAATCGGTTCAAATATAGGCCACCCTGTGCAAATCTCAACAAGGAAAGACGGGGTCTATGTAGTACAATTGTTCTATGATTGTGCTGCGTGCCTTCAAGAATGGTACGGCTGCCAGGTGTTTCTGGCTGACCCGTATTACCCGTCCACCAAACGGTGTTCGCGCTGTGGAAACGTCAAAGCCGAGTTAGCCCGCCATTCTTGAGGCAACAGATGTAAGGTGAGTTTTGAATATCACGTATCTTGAAAAGATGTAATCTCGTATCCCCCCTTCGAATTTACAACACCGACGATCTTTTTTCTTGTTTAGAGAGATTCTTATTCGCACTTTTCGACAAGCCTTGCCAGCTCTGTAAAACTATTTTATGATGAAGTATCCCCAAGATAGAGATACTTCATCATAAAATTGATGGCTAATGCATTGCCATTGCTTCGTATACTCTTACGCTTTTAATCATTGGACAGCCTTTAGCAATTTTTTCTGCTTCATCAATGCTGTCTGCATTAATTACTGTATAGCCAGTTAATGACTCCATTCCCACTGGCAAATCTTTGGTTCCTGAACGTGAGATTTCTCTTCCAGGTCCGAGGGGGCTGCCAGGATCAACGATCTTGTCTCCTATAGATGCGAACCATTTGCCCCAGGCATCCTGTATTTCCTGGGTAGGCGTTTCAAATCCATAGTGAAAAATTACAAATTTCTTCATTTTTTCTCCTTTTTCTTAATATGATCTACACCCAAATACTGAGCATAGTTTTCTAAGGTAGCTTCATCGCTACCCCAGTAAGTGTGATATTGCATTACCCAATCTTGAAGACCACGTAATGATTCTCGGTTGAGTGTAAGGAAATTGGTTTGCCCGATTTTCTTACGGATTATCATGCCTCCTTTTTCAAGTATTTTTATGTGCTTGTGAATTGCAGATAGGGAGAGACTTCGCATAGAAGCTAACTGACTTATAGAGCAAGGTTGCAGGCTCAAAACGTAAATGATCTCTCGCCTATGTTCGTTAGCGAGAGCTTCAAAAACATTATCTAAATCTTGCAGGTCCTGAATCTTGGTCATGATAGTTAACTTTCAAGTTAAGTATAACAAAACAGATGAATATTGTCTACTTATTTAAAGGAAGCGATTAAATGTTGGAAAACTTACGGCAGAAAAAAAGCGGGCTAACACAGCGTGCACCGGGCAAGTGCGGGCATTGCCCACACTTTCGAGATTCAGCCCCAACGGCGGATTCGGCGTCTGGTGACTTCCCCCGCCAAGTCCCGCCCTTGCCGGTAACGCCAGCCGTTG
>JBGPQJ010000038.1:0-20731 GCA_041488995.1 Anaerolineae bacterium | reverse complement strand
CCGCCTGGTAGGGTGAAGACCGCCTGCCCGTTTACATCGGTCGTCTTGCTGTAGTTGGTGTAGGTCGAACCATCGAAGGCATACACCGCCAATCCCGATTTGGGAGCGCCGTTCGTGTCGAGCACCGTCACCGTCAGGGGGAGGGTCACTGTCACCTGTGCGCTTTCACACCCCGGTACGGCGCAGTGGTTGCTCGCTCCGCTCCAGAACTGCGTGCCGTTGAGGTCGGCGCGGAAGCGGTAACTGCCGCCTGGTAGGGTGAAGACCGCCTGCCCGTTTACATCGGTCGTCTTGCTGTAGTTGGTGTAGGTCGAACCATCGAAGGTATACACCGCCAATCCCGATTTGGGAGCGCCGTTCGTGTCGAGCACGGTGACGACCACGTTGTTGGTGGGTGTGGGGGGAAGTAGCGGCTGGCGCACGTCTTCAATGACCTGCTTGCGGTTTCCAACAGCATCATACTGATTGTACTGGTAGGACGCGATGGTTTCACTGCCTTTCTTATGATCAATGCTGATTAATCTGCCCGCCGCATCATAGTCATAGGTCGTCGTCACGCCGTTGGCCAGGGTGATGGTTTTCACGCGGCTCGCGGCGTCGTAGAGATACCCCGCCACGGAGGACTGGTCCGCGCTCATCGCATCCATCCGGTGCGCCGAATCGTATTCGTAGGTCACGACCTTGCCGTCCGGGTATGTCAGGGAAGCCCGGTTGCCCAATGAATCGTAGCCGTAGCCCATGGTCTGTCCGAACGGGTCGGTGGTTGAAATGGGGCGGTCGAGGGAATCATAATCCCAGGTGGTGGTGCCCAGCCCGTCGATCATCTGCAGGCGGCGCCCGGCAGCGTCATAGGTAAAGGTCACATCTGCATCAGGGGCTGGATAGTCGATCAAGGTCAGGCGGTTAAGTGTGTCGTAAGTGTAGGTGATCGTGTTCCCGTTGGCATCTAGCAGTGAAACGCGGTTGCCCGCCTGGTCATAGGCATGGTGCCAGGCGTGGTTCAGCGCGTCGCGCTCGGTCACGAGCCGTCCCAGGTCATCATAATTGAAGGTCGTCGTATGCCCATTGCCGTCCTGGATCGACAGCCGGTTGCCGTTGGCATCGTAGGTGTATTCCGTGCGGATGTTGGTCTGCTGGTCCGGTTGTACGCCGCCGCGGAAATTCTCGACCACGGCGGTCAATCGTCCGAGCGCGTCATATTCGTACTTCGTGACAACCCCCTCCGCGTCGGTCATGCTGACCAGCCGTCCCACGGCATCGTAGCTGGAATGTGTGGTCTGGTCAAGCGGGTCGGTGGCGCTGACCTGGCGCCCAAGATCATCGTAGGCATACAGGCTGGCGTAACTCATTTCGTCAACGGTGGAGGTCACCCGCCCGTCGCCGCTGTAGGTGGTATCGGTACGCAGGTTGGTCTCGTCCCCTGCGCGGTCGGGAGGCGTCCCGTTCTCAATGGCATGCCCGTTCAGGTTTCGCACCAGGCTGGTGGCCCGTCCCAACGTATCGTAATAGGTGCGGTTCACCATCCCGAACGAGTCAGTCACCGCGATCTGCGATCCCTGCCGATCATAGGTGAAAGCTGTGATGATATTGAACTGGTTCTGGTGATTCTGCGGCTGCCCGGCCAGCGCATTCTGAGTATTGGATGCGATCCGCCCCAGCGCGTCATACGCGTTCGTCATCTCGCGTCCAATTGTGTCGGTGGTGCTCAGCAAACGGCCGAGCGCGTCGTAAGTGTAGGTGGTTACCAGGTTGTACTCGTCGAGATAGTTCTGCGGTTGTCCTTCGAGTGAGTTGGCATTGACGCGCCAGAGCTGCCCCTGGGCGTTGTATTCGTACTGGGTGACACTGCCCAGCGTGTCGGTCGAGGCGATGCGCCTGCCGTTCGCGTCGTAGGCAGTGTCCGTACGGATGTTCTCGTCCGCTTGGCCCGTCCCGCGGTCTGGCGGCGTGATCACATAGATACTCTGCCCTACCAGGTTCTGCACCACCGTCGCTGCGCGACCCGCCTCATCGAAATAGGTGCGGGTGACCACGCCCAACGGGTCTACCGTCGCGATGGCGCGCCCGGCGGAATCGTAATAGGTGTCCGTGCGGTTGTTCTGATCGCCGGTCCCGTATGAGGGCGGGGTCTCCACGCTGATCGCCTGGCCGGTCAGGTTCTGCACCACTGTAACTGGGCGGTTGAGAGCGTCGTAATAGGTGCGGGTGATGACGTTCAGCGGGTCGGTCACCGCGATCGTGTTGCCGTTGGCGTCATAGACCAGGTCGGTGCGCAGGTTGGTCTGCGCCATGCTCCCACCGCGCTCGGGGGGTGTTGCGTTCCCGATGCCCTGCCCGCTCAGGTTCTGCACCACCGTCACCGGGCGGTTGAGCACGTCATAGTAGGTACGGGTGATCTTGCCATAAGTGTCGATCGTCGCGATGACATTGCCGTTGGCGTCGTACACCGTATCTGTGCGCACGTTGCGGTCCGGGTAGTCTGGATTGAATTCCGGCGGGTCCGGGTCGGTAATGGTCGCGCCGAGCAGGTTCTGCACCACCGTCACCGGGCGGCTGGCGGCGTCGTGGTAGGTGCGCGTGATCAGTCCCAGCGGGTCGACGCTGGCGATGGCGTTGCCGGCGTCGTCGTACACCGTGTCCGTGCGGACGTTCTGGTCGATGGCGCCCGACCCGCGGTAGGGCGGGGCGGGCTCTTCGATGGACTGCCCGCTCAGGTTCTGCACCACCGTCACCGGGCGGCTGGCGTCATCGTAGTAGGTGCGCGTGACCACATCGAAGGTATCGGTCACCGCGATCTGGTTGCCGCGCACATCATACGTATAGGACGTGACGATGTTATACATGTCCTGATCGTTCTGTGGACGCCCGGCGTCATAGTTGCGGGTGACCTTCACCAGCCAGTCCGCCGCGTCGTATTCGTTCTTCGTCATCTGTCCCAGCGGATCGGTGACCGTGACCAGCCTGCCCAGCCCGTCGTAGCCGAAGAGGGTGGTCAGGGAGTACAGTCCCTCGTCGTTCGCCGGACGCCCGGGGACGTAATTCTCGATGATCTTCGTCTGCTCGCCGTGCGCATTGTACTCGTAGCGCGTGACTTGCCCCTGGGGATCCGTGATAGTCTCCATGAATCCTTGAGAAGTATAGGTGTAAGTGGTTGTCTTATCCAACGCGTCAGTGGCGCCCGTCAGCAGCGTGCCGGAATAAGTAAAGGTGGTCAGGTGGTTCAACGGGTCGACGATGGAGGTGGGATTGTTCAACGCATCATAGGTGATATCTGTCTGGTTGTTTCCCGCGTCCACCACGCGTGTCAGGTTGGCGCCGTCCGTGCTCCAGGTGAGGGTGGTGGTGTTCCCCAGAGGCTCGGTCAACGTGGCGGGACGGAAGTTGGGATCGTAGGTTTTGGTGGTCTCCGCGCTGGTTGGGTCGGTCTCGCCGGTGAGGGTGCGGCGGTTGTCGTAGGTGTGAGTCTCATCATTGCCCAGTGCGTCGGTCATGGTGGTCGTACCATCAGGATGGTAAGTGATTTCAACGACCAGGTTATCCTCGCCATCATACTGCCGGACAGCACGCAAGCCCTTGTCCTCGTAAATGCGGATATTCGAGAAATAGCTTTGCGCCGTCGGCGTGGTGACATCGTGGTCGTTGGCAAAGAAAAGATACAGCGCATCGCCGCTATAGTATTGCCCAAGAGGAATGCGGTAATGCTTCCAATTGGGCGCAGAACCGGCATAGTTGTTGAAGGCCGTCAGGCCATAATTCTGCGTGCCGTAGAGCTTGAAGGTGCGCGTTTCGCTCAGGGTGTTATCGGTATCGAAGCCGATGCCGTGAACCTCACCCTGTGCCAAGCTGCGAAAGTCAAATTCAAGAACAGTTTTATCGGTAATTACGTAGGGGATTTCCACCTTCTTCCACCCGTTACCGGTAATATGCAATGTTGCGCCGCCGTCTTCGATGGCCATGGACGAGTTCACATCCTCGCCGGCGTAGGGAGTGATGGCATAGTTGTAGAAATTCAAAGGCGCGGCGGTGCTTTCAGCGTATTCAGTGCGGACAACGGTTGTTCCCTGCGGGTCAATCACCTCGGTCAACTCATGCTGGGAGCCATAGATATATTGCCATGTACCTCCCACAACATCCGTCGTCGTGACCAGGTTGCCCGAGGTATCATAGCCGAAGGAGACGGCACGACCAGCATAATCGACCAAAGAAACAAGCCGCTCCTGAGCGTCATAACCAAAGGTCAGGTAACGCGTTCCCCCATCGGCGCTCACCTGAGCCAGGCGGCCGCCAGCATCATAAGAATAACTGAATGAATGCCCTTGCGGGTCTGTCAAGGAGAGCAACTTTCCGGTTGCGTTGAATAGATAGGTGCTTTGTGCTTCGGTTTGCAGCGTGTAGGTGACTGGCGGACCCGGGTTGCGAACCAGGCTGCCGCTCACGCCGGGTGCTGGGCTGTAGCGGCCATCACCATAAACATAGAATCGATAAAGATTGGCGGAATGTGCTTTGAACAACACGAACCCCGCCTTGCCTCCCGGATCGGTGGGGAAGATCAGGCGTGTGTCAAGATTGTGTGTCCAGCCATAGCCTAAGGGCGAGGTGTAACGGTCAGTGGTTTTCGAGGAGTACGAACGCTGGAACGCAAGTTGTCCCGCGGCAGTTTGAATGGCGAGATCTTCGACAGGGTAATCCATTCCCCCTGTCCGTGTATTGATGGGGTGTCCAATTCCTCCCTGCGTTCCTGGCAGGCTAGTTATAGGGCAATCGCCCTCGCAAGATAAGGAGTAAACAGATTGGTCTGGAACAACTTGTGGGGGAAGGCTTGGGTCAAGAGAGGCCTCCATATCCCAGCTTTGGATCAAAGTGTCACCTGTGCCAATGCCGCTGATACCCCGGTAAAAGTAAAAATGAGAAACCTCATTTGGATTAGTGGAAATCAGTGAAGCGCGCAATACGCCAGAGGCCTCTATTGTGCAAGATCCTGCTTTACCGGAGCCACATGGGACGTTTGAGACCGCGCCTTCGGCTACTCCAGCATTGGTTTCCACCCGTGTAGCAACAAATACCGTGCGGTCGTATGGGCTTGTCCAGTCGTAGGTAACTTTCGTCCGGTAGTAAATATCACGCGATGAACAACCCCAGCCAGTGCAGAGTATTTTCATGTAACTATACTGCGATAATGCCGGTCCGGTTGTGTAGGAAACACTGCCCTTCCACACAGGACCTATCTCGTTGCTTGGGCAGGGAAATGCGCTGAGGGGTCGCTGTACACACTGCAAATCAGCGCCGTAATCGATGAGAAGTGCGGACGAGTCACCTGCAGAATCGGCAGGCAGGCTATTCTGAACCAGCGTTCGCGGGGAAGGTTGTGTATATTCGACCCTCGCATCTCTATTCGAGGAAATTATGTTGGCGTCTGATTGATTTTCATCAATGGTGTGATTTCCTCCATCCGCCGAGGCGGTTCGCGTGCCAAACGCGGAGAATAATAAAATGATTACGATGAGAGCGTTGAGACTCTTTGCCATGCCAGCCAGCCAGGCCTGCTTTTTCCCCGCGGTGTGGAATGCGTTCATGTTGCCCTCCCAATTGACGTCATGATTGCTTCATAAGGATATGCAGCTGAATTAAGAAGATGACTCGCAAATAAAAAGACAGTTGCCAATGGATCAACAACTGCCTTTCAGTAACATGAATTATAACTCCCTGGACAGGAGTGAGCTTGGGTTGTAAGCTTCTGTGAGGCGAGAGCCCTCCCCCGAGAGAGTCCCATGTAATGAATCCTGAGATGATGAGGATTAGAAGTTGTCTAGATTATACAGACCCTCAGGGTACAAGGGTGGCCTCAAGCTCTGATTATCATTTCCGTATCACCACGGAAATGATCAAGATTGGTACAACAAATCATCTTAACCGTTCCATTAATATTCACGATTGGGGATTTGGTGTGTTTCACGATGCCGATAGCATCCAGTCCTGGTAACGAGGCCGTATAAAGATGCCAATGAAGTCGTCGCCCACCTGTCCAGTTTGATGGGCGCTAAGGCAGAGATAACTCTTGAAATCGACATTGAAGCCCAAATGACATTTCTGAAGACGAGGTATGGATCGTCAGTGAGAACTGCAATACTCTGAAGTTAAAGGGACATGGATTTGAAGAGGGATAAACAGTAGTTATAAATTAACATACTGCCTATAACAACAGCCCAGCCATATTCGATAGGGCTGTAGTGTATATTGAGTTTAGGATTTTGGCATATGTAGGATAGTGCCAAGCTTTATGTTTTGCCGTAGTAGGCCAGTGCCACACTTTATGTGTGCCATTGCCAAACTTTCCGAACGTATTGCCAAACTTTACGAGATCCTACAACATGAAAGCCCGATCCGCGGAGGTTATTTGTTGACTTCCCCCCCGCATGAACCGTATAATGTCATAAATGAACCACTATGACCTGTGTCTGACGTGGTACTGGGAATACGATGTGGATTTCGTGCGGATGGTGGAATCAGCCTGCGCGATACGTGGGGTATCCTTGTGGCAGGTCACGCCGGATAATCTTTTAAATACCATTAGGTTATTGCAATCCCAAGAATTAATACCAGGGATATTGTTTGACCGCGGGAACGACGATTTGCGTTTCGACCCCATCAGAAAGTGGGCACAAGATAACGGAATATACTACATCAACCCGCCGGAAGTTGCATTCAAAGCCGAACAGAAAGATCAATTTCATCATGTCCTGGTGGAAAATGACATCAATGTCCCGAAAACCATCGTCCTGCCATCCTTTCTTGACCAACATCTGCTCGAACCCGTGGACTTGAATCCGCTTGGTGTACCTTTTGTAGCCAAACCGGCTTACGCCGGGGGCGGAGCCGGTGTTGCACTCAATTTATCCAGTTGGGAACAGGTGCTCGAAGCGCGCATCCACGTTCCCAATCAACGCTATTTGCTGCAATCCCATGTCCAGACACGGATGATTGACGGGCGACAGACCTGGTTCCGCGTGTATTATTGCGACGGGAGGATCTATCCCTGCTGGTGGGAGACAGACACCCACATCGCTACACCTGTCACAGCTTATGAAGAAGCCCGGCACAGTTTGGGCAAGATACGGGATATCACTCGCCTGATAGCCCGCTTGAGCGGGTTGGATATTTTTTCGACTGAGATTGCGGTCACGCCCGAGGGTGATTTCGTCGCGGTGGATTACGTCAACGACAGCATTGACCTGCGTGCCCAGTCCAAAGCAGGGGATGGTGTACCGGATCTCGTCTTGTGGTTCATCGCATATGCGCTGGTAGGGCTGGTCGAGCACCGAAGAAAATCTGTAAAGAAAACCTATTCACCTGACAATATTTGAATAAATCACGAAAATAGTGGTATTTTTCATGGTGAGTGTTTGGCGCTTCAGATACGAATGAAAATTCCATAGGGCTGATTTTCGGTAGTCTTTAGATAAAAACTTCCCGCCTTGGAGAAATCTCCGGACGGGAAGCTGTTTTTCGATAGAATGTTTTACGGGGTTAGTCGTCCTGTTGAATCTTCGCCGCGCGCAAAGTATTGTTCATCAACATGGCAATCGTCATCGGGCCAACACCGCCCGGGACGGGGGTGATGAATCCAGCGACTTCCTTGGCTTCGTCAAAGCATACATCGCCGACAAGACGATAACCACTCTTCTTGGTGGCATCCGGTTTGGAGTTGATACCCACATCTATCACCGCTGCTCCGGGCTTAATCCAGTCACCGCGCACCATTTCCATTTTTCCAATGGCAGCGATCAAGATATCTGCCTGGCGGACGACACTGGGCAGGTCCCGTGTGCGCGAATGGCATACCGTCACCGTGGCGTTCTTGCCAATCAGCAATAACGCGGCAGGCATGCCGACGATATTGGAACGTCCAAGTACCACGGCATTTGCACCCTCGATCTTCACGCCCGCCTGTTCGAGCAAATAAATGCATCCGTAGGGTGTGCACGGGACGAACAGGGGTTCGCGGCCCTTTTGAGCAAGGCGGCCGATGTTGATGGGTGAGAATCCATCCACATCTTTTTCGATGCTGATGAGTTGCAGCACACGCTCCTCATTCAAGTGCGAGGGCAGCGGTAATTGCACCAGAATGCCATTGACCTTCTTGTTCGCATTAAGCTTCTTGATCAGTTTTTCCAGTTCTTCCTGGGTAATCTCTGCAGGCAGATGATGGCTGATGGAACCCATCCCCAGTTCCTGGCAAGCCTTCTGCTTGGAGGCAACATAAGTTGCCGAGTCCATACGCTCACCGACCAGCACGGTAGCCAGGGTCGGTTTGGGTTTGCCGGCGGCGGTACGCTTGGCCACCTCTGCGGCCACATTATCGCGTACCTGCTGGGCGATTAATTTTCCGTCAATAATTTGAGCTGTCATAGTGTCTCTCCTGTTTGGAATGTGAAGAAATGCGCAAACTCATTATACAACTGCCGGTAATTTCCCCAAAGTGACAAAAATCCCATCTTCAAATGTATTGAAATGCCCGAACGGTCCCCACCTTCCCTTGCTGGCGGAAGGCTGAAATGACCAAACGCAATTTTTTATTCGGAAGAATTTGCGAGAACGGCGCGATTATCCTCCGCCAACTACCAGGACTGCCTCACCGTTGAACCTGCTGGCCTTCAAGTCGCTCAAGGCAAGATTCACATCTTTGAGCGGATAGGAACATACAGTCGATCTGATCCCTGCCTTCACCGCCAGGTTTAGAAAGTCCACACCATCCTGATATGTGGCATTTGCCACCGAGCGCAACGTCCGCTCCCCGTAAACCACCTGATACGGGAACGACGGGATGTCGCTCATGTGGATGGCGTTAATGGCGACCGTTCCGCCCGGGCGGATTTTTTCAAGCGCGATGGGAACGAGTTCGCCAACCGGGGCAAATATCACTGCCCGGTCCAGGGCGTGGACTCCGCCCGAACTTGCCTCCCCCGCCCAGGCAGCACCCAATTCAAGCGCATGTTTCTGATGCAGTTTGGAACGGGTGAAGACAGACACAGTACAACCCCAGTATAGGGCGACTTGAATGGCAAGGTGTGCGCTCGCTCCAAATCCGAATAAGCCGACCTGCTCCCCTGGCCGGATTTCAGCTATTCGCAAAGAGCGATAACCAATGATCCCTGCGCACAACAGGGGCGCGGCTTGCTCATCGCTGAGCTGCTCGGAAAGCGGCAATACAAAACGCGCATCAGCCAACATGTATTCCGCAAAACCACCATCGACATGGAAACCGGTGAACTTTGCAGATTGGCACAGGTTTTCTTCACCGCGCCTGCAAAACTCACAATCGCCGCAGGTGGAGTATAACCATGGAACACCAACCCTCTGGCCCACTGCAAGAACCGGTGAACCCTCTCGCTTATCACTTGGCGGTTCACCCATTGCATCGATTACACCCACCACCTGATGGCCCGGTGTGACAGGGAAATGTGGCGGGTAAATATCACCCTCCACCAGATGCAGATCCGTATGGCATACACCACACATGGAAATTTTTATCCGTACCTGAGCATGTCCCGGCTGTGGGATCGGTAAATCATCAAAAATGAGAGGTCTGGTTTCTATGGAAGCGGGCGATAAGAGGCGGCAGATCTGCATATCCTAATTTTATTACACATATTTTAGATAACCCGGTTCTCTTTGGCACTAATCGCGATAATGACTATAATTCTTTCAATGAAAAGATCATCCGTATTGCTCTTCTGGATTTTAATCCTTGCATTGATACTGCGATTTGTTCTGATCATTTCTATTCAGGGGCATCTGGAAAGGGCTTTTGAACCGGATACACCCACTTACATTGGACCTGCTCTTAAACTCTTACACGGTGAAGGTTTTATCGAAGACCCTCATCGAACACCGTTATACCCGCTTTTCATCGCATTCTTTTACTGGCTATTTGGAGAACAACCCCTGGCCATCATCCTTGCACAAATCATCCTGAGTGTGTTAACGGTCTTCATGACATACTTGATTGGGAAGAACCTGTTGTCTGAAACCGTCGGTCTTTTAGCAGCTTTTTTAATGGCTGTAAGTATCGAATCCATAACGCATGCCTTTTTCTTATTGACCGAGACTCTGTTCACTTTATTATTCCTCGGTTCTATTTTGGCTTATATAATTTTTAGTCAATCCCGGAAACGAATTTGGATTCTCATTTCCGGCGTTCTTATGGGGCTGACCATCCTGTGCAGACCCATTGCGACATACTTCCCGTATGTCTTTCTCATCCTTGTTTTATTCGACCAGGCAAAGAACGTGTATGAAAGGTTAATCAAGGTCGTCTTATATACCTTGTCATTATTAGCGGTTATCGTTCCATGGATGCTTTGGAACTATTCTTCGATAGGAATAGCTACCATATCCACCATATCTGAATACAACCTTTTATTTTATAACGCAGCTTCCTTACAAGCAAACCAATTGGGATTGAACGAAGAGCAAGTACGCGACAATCTCCGCGACCAGGTTGAACAGACTCTACAAGAACGCAATCTTACCGATACGCCAAATAATAGAAGTATCATTTACCGTGAACTCGCACGGGGTATCATTTCCAGTGACCCCCTGCGATATGTTTATTTGCACCTTAAGAACGATATCAATAATTTACTGCCTGGGGTTACTGACCTGACAGAAATTCTGGGTATCACGGTAGGCGGAAAAGGTACACTCGCCATATTAAACAAAGATGGTCTAATTGCCGCAATACGGTATTATTTTGAAGACAAAATATGGCTGATTGGGATATTTGCCCCGTCAATTGTCCTGCTCATCCTGATCTATTTGACCGATCTGCTCGGTATCGGCATATTAGTAAAAGAAAAAAAATGGTTTGCTTTATTGATATTATCCCTTCCGCTTTTGTATTTAATGCTCATCCCCGGGGCGTCGTCTAATCAGCGTTTCAGGGTACCCGCCATGCCTTACATCAGTCTTCTTGCAGCCCAAGGGTCGATTTTTTTCTGGGGCTTCGCGAATTTGATATTATCAAAGAGGAAGGCATTGGCAAGTCTGCAACAAAATAGAGGATGACCTATAAGTCTTCAGAATCTGGACTTTACACAATCTCCCCGGCCATCCCATCCCATGAGAGTTCTAGCAACTTAACATTATTCAATTGATTCCAGCGCGGTTCGGGGGCATTGGCAGCCACGCGGATATAATTCTCCGTCAATCCTTCCAATCTCCAACCGGAATCCGATACCTGCGTGATGGATTCCCACAGTATCGGCAAGGTTTGACCGATAAACTTTCGACGATAGGAATCCCCCATTTCGGAAAAAGCATCACGCAAAATATGGTTGCGCTGCTTTCGGATTTCATGAGGCACCTGATTTTTCATTCGCGCGGCTGGCGTACCGGGACGGGCAGAGTAGGTGAAGACGTGTCCACCCGCGAAATCCACTTCACGGATGAAATCAAGCGATTCAGTAAACTCTGACTCCGTCTCACCCGGAAACCCGGTCATCACATCAGTAGTTATCGCAACGGCAGGGATGATCCTCCGGGCAGCAGCAACTAGATCACGAAAGGAGTCGGGGGTGGTCTTGCGCAGCATACGCTTCAGGGTGGATGCACTCCCAGATTGGAGCGGCAGGTGCAGGTGGGGACAGAGACGCGCGTCAGACCAAAGAGAGAAGAAATTCTCGTCGAGGTCCCATGGCTCGAGAGAAGAAAGCCGCAATCGGGGTGTCTCGGTCTCAATTAAAATCCTTTTCAGCAGATCGCTCAAGCGGGCTCCAAAATCCAATCCCCACGCTCCAAGGTGGACACCGGTCAGCACAATTTCCTGTGTGCCCCCCTCAAGCGCTGAATGGATATCCCTCAGCACATCAACAGCAATATGCGATCGGCTCTCACCGCGTGCGAGGGTCGTAATGCAAAAGGTGCATTGGTTGTCGCAGCCATCCTGGGCTTTTATGTAGGCACGCGTGCGATGGCGCAGGCCAGGCAGAGGTGTACGAGCTATGGGTTCTATATCAAATGAATGTTCAGGGAGTTGAAGCAGATCAGCGACCAGGAAATCCTTGCGTTCATTGGGAACCACGCGAATGACACGAGGCAGTTCCGCAGCCTGGACGGGCTGAAGGGTAGACCAGCAACCGGTCACAACGATATCATTCTCGCCTGCTCGCGCTGCCCGTCGGATCTTCTGGCGCGAATCGGACGCAGCCTGGCTGGTAACGGTGCAGGTGTTGACGATGACCAAATCTGCATCACCAGCCTGAGCGACGACTGTGTGCCCGTCTGCGCGGAACTGACTCGCCATTTGTTCAATTTCCGCCTGATTAAGGCGGCAACCGACCACATCGAGAAAAACCTTCATCGCTCAAATCATCCAACGACTCAGATCATCACACCATTAGAAACTAAGGTTTTACCACCACAAAATTATCAAAGATCACATCCACACCTGGCTCGTCAAACGTCCCGGCCAGGATACCGACATCTCCGGAAGAGAAATCGCTGTCGTTCGCCTGGGCAACCTGCCGCCCATTGACAAAAAATGTCAGTGCATCGCCAACGCAATCCGCTCGCAGATGATTTAGCCCGGAACCTGCCAGGATGGCAACGGATGGCAGCATCTCGACCATGCCGATCAAGGATAACTGATCATCCTTAACCTTACCCAATCCGTAATAACCGTCACTGCTGATAATAAAGAAATAAAAATTCTTTTCGTCTTGATAGCGACACATCAAACCAAAACGGTTGAATTCGGGTCCAGACTGTTTGACCGCATCCACTTCGATACGGGTGTCTTCGAATGCCAGATCTGGATGGCTCCAGTAATCGAAATTGGATTCGTTCACCAGAATGCGGAACTTGCCATCTGAATAATCGGCAATCCCACCGTTAGGCAAGTCCGTGCCGCGCATCCAACCTGAATAGGGTTTTGAAAAATCATCCCGAAAAATGGCATCTCCGGAACTGCTCAGGCGGTCCGTCAACTGAGTGGCAAGCTGACAGGCAATCGCCGGGAAGATCAGGATCACGATTACAAGCAGTAGACGGTATTGTTTCATAACTTTACTCCCTTGCTCTTCAGTGCGGGTAAGAAATTTTCCTCGCCTGAGAAGGATTTTATCAAGAATCCCATCTGGTAACCCTCGCTTACAATGTGACCATTACGGGAAATATTGGTCTATCATGCGCTGAGCCTGCCCGCCGTATGGACCATTCAGGTCGAGATCTCTCGCCAGAACGAGGTGGTCATAGGCGGAATCGACTTTTCCCTTTTGGAGGTAGAGCACACCAAGATAGAGATGTACTGCTGGAAGGTCCGGATGTTTTTCAAGCACTTGAAGCCATAGGGTTTCAGCAGTTTCCAGATCACCGCTGGCAAAATAAACCCTTCCGAGCGTGACGGTATTTTGCAGGTCGTCGGGAGCCAGTGCCCGCGCTTGAAGTGCGGCCGGAAATCCGATTTCCCGGACTCCGTAGTTGTAATCCACGGTGAAATTTGCCAATAAACGCCAATATGCTGGATCGCGAGGTGAAAGCTCAATGGCGTGCTTATAATGGTTCAAACCGTCTGGTACATCACCTGTACGGGCAATTACATCTCCGAGCGATATCTGCCAGCCTGGATTCAACGGTTCAAGTTCAGCTGCCACCTGAAATTCATCGCGCGCCTTCTCGAAGCGATTCGCTCGCATCCAATATACAGCGCGCAACCCACGGATCTCTGCTGAATGTGGATCGAGCGCTAGAGCCCGGTCCAAATCGGGAAGGCCATCCTCTTTGAAGGACTGTTTCACTTCGCCCAGCCATGCCCATGCCAGCGCATATTGGGAATCAGCCTTTATTGCATTGGTAAAAGCCTCCTTCCCCAGAGTCCAGGCATCCTGAGCAATCAAAGCCCGTCCGGCACCGGTCAACTGCGCCGCTGGGTTTGAAGACAGCAGTGCCACGTTCAAACCGTGTCGTAAGTCCTGTATGATGGGATCAAGCCTCGGGTCGAGCTGGGCTGCCTGCATCAACGGCTCCAGGGCACGTTCTGGGTATCGCGTGGCTAACAGCAATCCCAGCATATAACGTGAATCCGCATCACCGCCATCCAACTTTTGCGCGATGTCAAATGTTTCGATTGCGTCATCATAATTTCCAAGTTCTAGATAGACGTGGCCAAGACGGTTATACAACTGGGATGAGCCAAGCCCCTCGACCCGCAACTGTTCCCATTGCTCGATTGCTGAAAGCATGTTCCCCGTTCGGAAGAGGGCATCCCCCAGCGCAAGACGCCCCGTGGCAGATAGATGAGGGGTCATTTTGAGCAATCGAACGGCCAGGTCGGGATTTTCATCCGCAAGTGCCATCAAACCCGCCTGCTCCCGGAGGTCAGTCCGCCAGGGAAGATGCCTCGCAGCAGATTCATACTCCAGCGCAGCCTGTCCCGGTGACGAGAGGCGCAGGGCTTCAGCCTGTGCCAGGTCCTGCCAGCCTGCCAGGGCGGGGGGAGCAATCACCAGAATCAGCAAAAGCAGTAGAATAAGAACAGAGGTCAGAGTACGGGGAAAATTATTCATCGCAAGCCATTGTATTATAGTATATCGAGTTTTCAAGCAAAAATCGGGAAAAATATCCATTTTTTGACCATATATTCTGCTTCTTAATGTAATTGTGTTCTGAACAGGCAGATGTATAATTGTTGGTGGAACCACGCCGTGCTATAATCGCAACGACGCGACTATGGAATTCCTGACTCAATTATTTGACCTTCTGACCTCTCCTCCCGGCAGCCTGGTTTATTTCATGGTGCTGGTATTCTGCACGGTGAGCGCCTTCTGGTGGTCGTACGAGCAATGGCGATCCACCGAATTCCCCCAAGCAAAAAGAACAGTCATCGGTCTGGGCATTTTATTCGCAGCCCAGGTGACCATGTTTGTGCTCGGCGGACTAGCCTGGCAGGGACTGGTCGATCCTAATGTTATATTGCCAGTGCTGGACCGCACAGTGGTATTTTTTAGCGTGGTCTGGATCATCTGGCTTTGGGCTTTCCCCGAACCCGCTGGAAAGGCGGACACAGCAGCCATTTTGTTAAGTGTGGTGGACGCGATCGCACTGGTCGTCAGTGTTGCCTTGCGCTCTCAGCAAGACGCGATTGTGCCGTTTAATGACACAATTCAAAGCACGATCTGGGCGATTGCCATCCTCGGACTTTCAGGGCTGGGGATTGCCATCATTTTCTACCGCCGTCCCAATAACTGGGAAAATGGTCTGGCGATGCTCCTGTTGATCTTCACCGGCTTCACGCTCGACCTATTCTTTTCCACCAACGGTGGTGACTACTCCGGCTTTGGCCGCCTGATGCTTATGGCAGCCTTCCCCATTTTGCTAACCCTGCCGCAGCGGTTCCCATCTCCGACACAAGCCCTCCCTCGCCAGCCTGCTATCCGTGCGGCGACCGATGAAAGCCAAAAAGAAGAGCCGCCCACCAATGGTGAAGGCAGACCACTTCGTGAGCGTCGCCGCTATAGCACCGACGCGAAGACCCTGCACGCGCTGCTCGACCTGGCGGCTCAGAATGAACCAAATAAAATCAATGATGATATCACCCGCGCGGTGGCGCAATCCATGCTCGCCGACCTGTCTTTCCTGATTTATCTGACGGACAATAAGCAAATGATCATCTCAAGCGGATATGACCTGATCCGCGAGGAGAAATTAGAGGGCACCCAACTCAACAAGGATATGGTTCCGCTGCTGGCAAATGCGGTGCAACGCGGTCGACCTTTACGTCTGCCCGCCAGCAGCACATCCTCCGACCTTAAAGGGCTTGGCGACCTGCTGGGCCTCTCCACCCCCGGCCACCTGTTGAACGTGCCGATTGCCAACGAAAAAGGTCCCATCGGCAGTATATTATTACTCTCACCGTACTCCAACCGCTTGTGGAGTGCAGATGACCAGGCTTTCCTGGCCAATATCGCCACCTCATTTGTCCCGATTGTCGAACGCGGGCAGTTCATTGCCAAGTTAGAGCATGAACGCGATAGTGTCAAGACCGACCACGTTCATAGTAAATCCGCTGTTGATAACCTGGAAGCGCAACTCGTAGAGCTTCGAACAGAAAACGAGAAATACCGCCAGAGTTCAGAGCATCTCATTGCGTTAATGGCAATTCATGAGGAAGCACAGCTTAGGATATCCACGCTTGAAAAAGAATCCGAAGAAGCGCAACAGCGGTTGGTTGCAATCGAAAAAGAGAACGCAGGGCTGCGCGCAGGTACTATTGAAAACGCTAACGCCAGTCCTGATGGTGTTCAACTTGAAAATGAGCTTCGACTCACCCTGGGTGAAGTAGCCCGCCTGCAGAACACTCTGGCGGAAGCAAATATGAAAGTTCTGGAACTTGAAAAGCGCTCCAGCGGAACCATGAGCAGTGATCAGGCCGAAGTCATCGCATCCATTTCGCAGGAACTCCGCCAGCCGATGTCCTCCATCATCGGCTACACAGACCTGTTACTCGGCGAGTCGGTCGGCATCCTCGGCGCGCTCCAGCGCAAATTCATCGAGCGCATCAAAGCCTCCACGGAACGGATTGGCAGTCTGATCGAAGACTTGATCCAGATCACCACCATCGGAACCGGATTGATGGCTCTCAAGCCGGAGGCCATCGACCTGAACCTCATTATTGATAACGCGATGGCATACACCAGCTCTCAGCTCCGCGAGCGCAACATCACTTTGCGCATTGATCTGCCCAAATCGACCGAGCACATCTACGCTGACCGGGAAGCGCTTCAGCAGATTTTTATCCACCTTCTGCAAAACGCCGGCGCGGCTTCCCCTGTGGAAGGAACAGTCACATTGAGGGTCCGCACTGAAAAACAGGACGATAATGATTTTGTGCTCATCCAGGTGGCGGACACTGGTGGTGGTATCCCGACTGAAGACTTGCCGCGCGTATTTTCACGCCTCTACCGGGCGGATAATGTGCTAATACAAGGCGTCGGGGATACCGGCGTAGGGCTGTCGATTGCCAAGACGCTGACTGAAGCCCAGGGTGGACGCATCTGGGTGGATTCGGAAATTGGGGTCGGCGCAACCTTTAGTGTATTGCTACCTGTCAGCCAGGCAGAGCCCGAAGCCAAAGCTGAAAAAGAGCAGAAGGGGGAGTAAATGAAACCTGCCCTGCGTAAGACCTTCTCTGCCATCCTAATCGCACTTGCCTCGCTGGTGATTGTAATAGGAATCATATCACTGGCCATGGTACAGGGAGGGAAAAGACTCTTACCCGGTTCTGCAGATACGGAAACACCCACCTTGATCCCGACTGAACCCGGTTTGTCGGCAATAACCGAGACACCTGATTCGAATCAAGCGACCAGTGAGACTCAGTCTGCCACGCTACCTTCATCGCAGGTCACATGTATATCTCCGCGAGGCTGGATGCCCATCATTGTTATGCCCGGGCAAACTCTAGAGAAAATCGCGGCTCTTTACAATACCTCACCCGAGTTGCTTAAGAAGGGAAACTGTCTTAAGGACAACAGCATCCAGGCCGGAATAATCATCTTTATTCCAGCATCGCCCGTCCAGGAAACCCAATCTCGCTCTCAATGCGGACCTCCCGCCGGCTGGGTCATCTATATCGTTCAATCCGGCGATACACTCTACGGCATCGCCACAGCCTATGGAACCACTGTCAACCAGTTAAAGTATGCCAACTGCCTCAAGAATGACAATATCTACGTAGGTCAAAGACTGTACGTGCCTAACGTACCTCCCAATATTGTCAATCCCGGTCTGCCTTTACCGCCCTTATGGACGCCGACCCCGACTTATTTAACCATCCCCATGCTGCTGACCCCTCAGACGCCGATGCTGCCGACGGGTATCCCCTTCCCGATCTTCCCACCCCTCCCTTGAGTGGCTCTGCTTCAGGGGGTATGCGATTAAGTTGTTTTTATTATTACCATTATGCTGTCTGGTTATTCCAAAACGCCGTTTGGCTTCTTCGTTCGAAAATATGCCTGGTGGATGGTAATTTTCATCCCCTTGCTGTTAGCAGGTTGCGGGACACCTGTCGTACAGGCACAACCGGTCGCCACAGCATGGTTTTTGATCACAGCAAATCCACGGGCAACCGCCACACCGACCCCGTTCCAGCCCATCCTGCCCGGTAACCCGGCGCTGGTCGCAACCCCCTTCCCCACCGAAATTCCAGAGGTGCTCCCCTCACCGGTCAATACTTTTCCTCCCTCAGCAGATACGCCCACGGCTGTGTTACCGGAGGTGCTGCCCACTCCCGGTCAGGTGATTGATATTTCGCAAATCCCGACCGCCTTGCCCATCGCACAAGGCAGTGACACGATCAATTTCATCCTGCTTGGTTCCGACACACGCGGCGGGACTTCCTTCAGGACCGACACCATGGTGATTGCCATCGTTCGCCCGAGCACTGGTGAAGTGTCGCTGATTTCTCTGCCCCGTGATATGTGGGTCAACATCCCTACCGTTGGGATGCAGCGGTTGAACACTGCCTACGAGTATGGGGCGATGTACAACTACCCCGGTGGCGGTTCCGCGCTCCTGCGAGATACCATCATGTACAACCTGGGCATAAACATTGATCACACCGCCATGGTGGATTTCAACGGTTTTCGACAGGTCGTGAACACGATCGGCGGGGTGGATGTGCCAGTTTTTTGTCCCTACACAGATTGGCATCTGATCAGCCCGGAACTGGATCCTGAAAATGAAAACAACTGGGAACTCTACACCGTCGGGCCGGGGGTTGTCGAAATGGACGGGGATCTGGCATTGTGGTATGCCCGTTCCCGCAAACGCTCAAATGATTTCGATCGCGGACGACGTCAACAGGAAGTGCTGCGCGCCATCTATTCGCAAGCCCTGCAGGCGAATCTCCTCACACAGCTCCCAGACCTTTACAGCCAAGTGAGCTCAGCCGTCACGACCGACCTGGGATTCACTGACTTGCTCAGCCTGGCGCCGATCAGCCTGCACTTGAGCAACGCTGATATCCGCGGTTATTACATCAACGAAAAAAACGGGACGGTCTCGTCCTGGATCACACCCAGCGGGGCTTATGTCCTGGTACCCAATGAAGCTGCCATTGCCGCGCTGGTACAGGAAGCGTCAACGTCGCACCCCAAACAAATCCAGGAAGCAGCTATCAAAGTTGAAGTGCGCAACGCCTCTCCCTATGACGGCTGGGATGCCCTGGCCGCCCAACGTCTCAATTATGCCGGTTTTGAATCGAGCATTGCGCCAACAGATCATCGCGACCAGACCACCACATATCTTTATGATCTGACGAGCACCCAGGACCGAAGCGTCACTTCCCAGATCCTGGCAGTGATGGGACTTTCGGAAATAAATCTGATCTCTGCCCCCAATCCCAGCAGCACCGCCCCCTATGTTCTGTTGCTCGGTTCAGACTACCAGCCCTGCTTTGACCCCGGCACGCTCACTCCATAAATCAATCTCCCTCGATTCATTTATCAGGAAAAATATCTTCCGCAACACTTGAAACTCTCCGATTGGAGATGTTTTTCGTAATGCATATAACATTGCAAGAGCGTAGCAATGCATTTAAACCCTTTGACGTGCCGTTTCTTTTGCACTAAACTATACGAAGAACAAACGTGGTGACCTTTCACACGGGAGGTAACATGACCCAGAATAATTCAAGTACGGCTCACATCACTGCTCAGACACCCCTGGCTCCCGCCATCAATGGCTGGGAAATCTACCTGAACGATCAGGGCAGGTCTCCTTATACGGTAAAAGCCTTCCTTTCTGATGTCCGGCTGCTGACAAAGATCTTCCCGCCGGACCGTTCCCTTGGCGCCATCTCCACCAACGATTTGAACAATTTCCTGCACTGGATGGAAAACGAGCGTGGTGTGCCCTGTTCCCCCAAAACACTTGCACGCCGCATCACCTCGCTCAAATCGTTTTTCCGCTGGCTGCACCAGTTTGGTGTCATCCTGGTGGACCCCGCTGAGAAAGTCGTTCAAAAATCAGTGCTCAGTCCGATCCCCGAAGTGCTCAATCACGCCGAGCAGGAAGCCATACTACTGGCGGCTGACCGCTATCGCCGAAAGACCAAACCCGATGCCCGCCCCTACGCCCTTCTCTATCTGATCCTGACCACCGGCATTAAAAAGAGTGAATGCCTGGGCATTCACCTGAACCATATTGACCTTGAAGCTCAGGGTGGACCGCTGGTTTTCATCCGGTATGCCAGCCCGGCAAACCGATACAAGGAACGCAAACTTACCCTCTCAGAAGACTGGATTCCCGTCTACCAGGAATATCTCGACCAGTATGCCCAGGTGGACCAGCTCTTCCCGTGGTCGCCGCGTCGTCTCGAGTACCTGCTCGAGGACATCGGTGAAGATGCCGGACTCACCAAACATTTATCCTTCGACATGTGCCGCTGGTCTTACGCCCTGAATGAATATTTACGAGGCACTGAACTGGATAAAATCCGCCAGAACCTGGGCGTTTCAAAGATCCAGTGGCGGGAGGTGCACATGAAACTGCGCCAACTGGCAGGTAAAGTCAGCTGATCCAAAAGGCTTCCTTTACGGAAGCCTTTTTAATTGCAAGCGCAGGGCCTGACGCGTCGAGTCATCCAGGCGGAAGGGATGCGCCAACCGCAATCCCATTACCCAGGCAATTTCATGCTCCACAAATAACAACGGCCAATGCTCACGGGCGCGTTTGG
>JBGPQJ010000037.1:0-21030 GCA_041488995.1 Anaerolineae bacterium | reverse complement strand
CGTCGCGACAACCGCTGTCTCCGCCGTAGGCAATTAACATCACCGAACAATAGAAAATTAGAATGTCCGGCAGTTCTCCTTCCGGGGGGAGACTGCCGGACGATTTTTTATCAGCTGCGGCTAATGCGCCGCAATATACGGCATTGAAGCCCGTTCCACCTTTTCCACCGGGAAGACATCCACCAGTTCGTACTCCCGGCTGCCGAGGCCAAGCCGCTCGCCATATCGTATGGCGACGTAAGGATCCTTGAGCGGACCGTGCAGCCATTGGAAGGGATGCCCCTCGCGCGTGTGAACTTCCAACGAAGTTGGGATGTTCTCCTCGATCAGGCGTGTTTTACCAATCACATCCAATACCGCCTGGTCAATGGCAACGATATCATCAGAACCGAAGACGCCCGCGTCCGGCAAAATGGGCATGGACGTGAAGCCGAAGCAGTCGCAGACAGGGGTCATGTGAGTCGCCAGGTTGAGATGCACCACCTTGCCGGGCGCAAACGTGGACAGCACCACATCCACGGCAATGGCGCAGGCTTCCTGGAAGGAATGGAAATTGACCGCGTCGATCTTCAGGCTGCCGGGCGGCGCGACCCTCAGGCAGCGCCCGCACTGGTTGCACTGCTCCGGGTGCAGGTGCAGGTGGCCGGGGTTTTTCTTATCTTCCACGATGGCTTCGAAAGGACAAACCGCAGTGATTTTTTCAAGCATGGTTTTATCGGGGCACTTTTCAGGGAACCAGTACGGATCGTAGTGCATGGCATCGTGCATTGCGCCGCGCGTTTCACCCGCCATGCAGCCCAACGCCAGGTTCTTGAACGCCGCGCCAAATCCGCAGCTGGGGTGGCCTTTGACGTGAGCAAAGTTGATCATGAAAGTCGAATCCTGGATCAATCCGGCGACCTTCCAACTCTGGATATTCTTATAGGGGCGCGCGTGCTCATAGAAATATTTCTCGTCCGGACCGGCGGCGGGATACACCGGGCAGCCGATCACCTCGGAGGCGTAACCGCGCTGTTCAGCCCCGGCGGCATCCCAGTTCACATCGACGACGAAAGGCTTGCCCCCGCCGTCCTTGACCGCCTGCACCACCCGGCGCACAAAGACGGGGTGAATGGTCGAATAGACCATGTTGTTGCCCGTGTGCATTTTGATCGCGACTGTTTCATCCTTGACGCGATCGCCCAAATGAAGTTCATTTAGGATAAGGTCAAGTTTTGCGGGCAGCGTCTCTTTCGCCTCCAGACGCGCCTGCCTGGCAGAACCGAAAAATACTTTGCTGGGCATGGGCTGATCCTTTCACCATTCGAATAGATGACCACATTATAGAACGATGTTCGATAGAAAAACAGCACGGGGCGGATGATGTGATTTTCGTCATGACATCCATCACTTTACCCTCAATCGCATTGTCCCGGCAGGATAAGTGTGGTTAAATAAACTGGAGGATCCAACGGGATGGACAAAACCTACGCCGATTTTCTAGAAAAATACCCCGCCTACGAATCCACCTGCAGCCTGGATGACCTGCGCGCCAGCGACTACAGCCGCCTCGACCGTGCCGGTCAAATCTACCTCGATTATACCGGCGCCGGACTGTACGGCGATTCGCAGGTTAAAAAACACCAGCAGCTCCTGCTCGAAGGCGTATTCGGCAACCCGCATTCCTCCAACCCGACCTCATTGGCCGCCACCGAGCTGGTCGATTCGGCGCGCGCCAGCGTTCTGAGATTCTTCAGCGCCGACCCGGCTGAATACGACGTCATCTTCACGCAAAATGCCAGCGGGGCGTTGAAGGTGGTCGGCGAGGCGTATCCCTTTAGCCCCGGAGACCAGTACCTGCTGACCTTCGACAACCACAACTCGGTCAACGGCATCCGTGAATTTGCCCATGCGCGCGGCGCGGAAGTCACCTATATCCCCGTCTCCCTGCCCGACATGCGGGTGGATGAGTCCAACCTTGAAGCCGCGTGGGAGAAAGCCCGCCCCGGCGGTAACAATCTGTTCGCCTACCCGGCGCAGTCCAATTTCTCGTCCGTCCAGCATCCCCTTGAATGGATCGAGCGCGCTCGCGCCAAAGGGTGGGATGTCCTGCTGGACGCGGCGGCGTTCGCCCCAAGCAACAGGCTTGACCTGTCCCGCTACAAACCGGATTTCATACCGCTCTCGTTTTACAAGATTTTTGGTTACCCGACCGGAATCGGCGCGCTCATCGCCCATAAGGATAACCTCCACAAACTGCATCGCCCCTGGTTTGCGGGCGGAACCATCACCGTGGCCTCGGTGCAGGGCGACAAGTATTTCCTGGCCGAAGGTCATACCGCCTTTGAAGATGGCACGGTGGATTATCTCAACATCCCCGCCATCGAGATAGGCCTGCGCCACATCGAGCGCATCGGCATCGACACCATCCATGAGCGGGTGCGCTGCCTTACCGGCTGGCTGCTGGAAAACCTGACAGCCATGCGCCACACCAGCGGCGTGCCACTCGTACGCGTGTACGGTCCCACCTCCATCGAAAAACGCGGCGGGGCAGTGACGGTCAACTTCTTTGACGAAAAGGGAAATGCGATCGATCACCGCTCGATCGAAGAGGAGGCCAACAAAGTCAACATCTCCCTGCGGACAGGCTGCTTCTGCAACCCCGGCGCTGGCGAGATCGCACTCGGCATCTCACGCATGGAACTGGCGGCGTGTTTCGCGCAGCCCACTCACGAACAGCGCCTGTCGCTGGACGATTTCAGGCTGTGCATCGACGGGAAATCCTCCGGCGCGGTGAGGATCTCAGTCGGGATGGTGACAAACTTTGACGATGTGCAGGCATTTTTGAAATTCTGCGAAGGACTGTTGAAATAACATACGGAAGGAGAAGATATGATTCGTCAACTCGCACATCTCAACTTTGTCACGGACGACTTGGAAAAGATCATTGACTTTTACGTGAACAAACTCGGCATGAAGGTCAAGTTCACCTTGAACGATAAAAAAGGCCGGCCGTTCGGTTATTACTTCGAATGCGGGAGCGCAACCTTCCTTGAATTCTTTGATCAGGCTCTGGCAGTCGAGGAATGGGGCGGGCAAATCGCCGCGCTGACCGCGGGCACGCGCTACCGGCATTTTTGTCTTGAAGTGGTCGGCCTGGATGCGTACTGCCAACGGCTAAAGAGCAAAGGGGTCGAGGTCAGCCCTATTTCGCTGGGCATGGACAATTCACGCCAGGCATGGATTGCCGACCCGGATGGCAATGCCATCGAGCTGATGGAATACGGCCCGTTGAGTTTACAGTTGACAGGAACGCCATGAACGACTCCTCGCTGGGCGCGGGTCTTGAGACCCCGCCCGGTTTTTTTAGCCGCAAGGTCTCAATCAGGTTTATCGTGGCAACACGGTTGAGACCTGCGGTTAATTATCGAGGGTGCTTTTTGAACTTGATTAAAGTGAAGTTTACAGGTAGCATCGTTTGTGAAAGGATAATTCGATTATGAAAACAACTGGAAAGCTGTACAGCCTGGCATTTCTTGCCGTTCTGGGCAGCCTGTTATTGAGCGCCTGCGGGCCAGCCACACCCGAGCCATCCCCGACTCCTAATATCGAGGCGATTCAAACATCCGCGGTGAGAACCTTTTCTATCGGTTTGACACAGACCGCAATCTTGCTGCCAACGGATACACCCGCGCCCATCCCGACCGATACACCGACAACAGCCGCTCCCCTCAGCACGCCGCGTCCCCCCGCAAGCGGCAGCCTCCCGACGGTTTCATGCTATGGCCTGACATTTGTCAGAGACGTGACCATCCCGGATAACACCCTCATGGCCCAAGGCCAGACTTTCACCAAGACCTGGCGGGTGAGGAACAGCGGCACCTGCGCCTGGGACACAGGCTTTAAATTCGCCTTCGTCGGCGGGAACGCCATGGACGGAGCCACACTAGTTCTGGACAAGGCGGTCAGTCCCGGAGTAGAAAAGGATCTGTCCATTTCGATGAAGGCTCCAAGCACGACAGGCCCTGTGCGCGGGACCTGGCGTATGTCTACAGCCGGCGGGACCTACTTTGGCGACCAGGTGTTCGTCCTCATAAACGTGGGTGGTACGGTCACTGTCACTCCTACGGCTACATCGAAAACACCCACCGTCACCACTACCGCCAGAACACCTACGCCCACCGCTACTGCCACTATGCCTGCAAGCACTCCCACGGCTACCGCCACTACCGCTCCAGCCACAGCAACCGAGACCACCGCACCGCCCACCCCCACGCCAACCTTGATGGAAACGCCAACTCCAACAATCACACCTACTTAATAAGATTGATCAAAAGGAACTCAAGAACAAAACAAGACCCATCCTTGAGTTCGGGATGGGTCTTGCCCTTGCTGGGCGCGGGTCTGGAGAGACCCCACCCAGTTTTTTGACCACAAGGGCTAAGTCTAGGTTGTCACAGGCAGCCCGTTGAGACCATCGCAAGGTCAGCCCCTAAAGGGGTGCTCACCTGCACTTGCGCCAGGTGCAAGTGTCGCGAAGACCTTTGCCGAGCAGGGGAATCTCGGTCGGCATGGTCACGAACTTTGACGATTTGCAGAGATTCTTGGAATTGGCGCAGGGATTGGTGGAATAAAAACTCGGCAAGGTCGGGAGACCCGCGCCAAGCAGGTTTATGGCGTGTGGATAGCAGTTTCAATAAAAGGATCTACAAGAGTGGGAGTAGGGGTATCATAAACCGGTGGCACATAAGTTGCCGGATTTGTCCACCATTGTTCTGCTTCAGTGGCGATGCAACTGGAATTGCTTTTTTGACGGAAGGTTGCAAAGAATTTATCAATCGAGAGATCGCTGACTGTTTCACAAGGTCGGTATTTCGATTCGTGGAACTGAAAATTATATTCTTCCATTAAGTATTTCTTCTCGATTTCGCCTTGCTGTGGCAAGCTAGACGACCATAGCTGCAATATAGGTAAAGTATATTGGGGGCAAATTGAAATATAATCGCCATTTATCCTGCCCCCATAATCTGAGAAAAAATATGCAAGAATACCCTGGTCCGGATAAAGAAGAATAAGGCCAAATGGTACTTTGTTATCGGGCGATGCTGGTTCGGTTGCAAGTAGAATTTCGCTTGGTGGTCCATAAGCTGAAAGCAGATTAGCTAAAGTAAAATCTACTGTAAGATCCTGATATGCTTCGATGCGCTTTACAGTTTCATCTACAGATACAACTTCGAATATATGCTCCAATGGTTCATTTTTTGGGTCATAGAATATTACCGTTCTGATCGCCTGTTTTTCTCCTTCTTGATCGAGGTAAACGGTTTCGTGAGACTTTATCCTGCTAATAAATGATTCTAAGAAGTTAATCATTTCGTCGCTTTTAGTTACCCCCGGCGTAATGCCCCACCAGCACGGCAATTTACAACCCCCATTTTGGTAAATCATAAAGTTTAACTTTTTCTATGCTTCAACTGAGTTCAAAGTCGCCAGAGGGGTAAGAGTTGGTGGTTTTGTTTTTGTAGATGTGTAAGTCCGAGACGGCGTAAATGTTTGGGAAGAAGTTAATGAGGGGGTTATATCTGTTGGGGATGGCATCCACGTTGCTGGGAGAGGCCTGAATACATAAGTATTCGTGATGGCTAGCGCGCTGGTCGCGGCAGGCGCCGGTCCGCACCCGGCGAGGAAGATTATCCATAAGAGTATGAGCCATTGAGCTTTATTCATGGCCACACCCTTACATTATTACCATGCGCGAAGCGATGGTCACTTCTAAAGTGACAGTCAACTGAAATCTGCCCCCTACTTAAACCATCCTTGCTTTTCGGCATCCCACGGCATCAGCAGCATCACGACCGTGATGTTATCCTGCCCGCCGTGCTTGTTCGCCAGGTTGACCAGTTCTTTCACCGAGGCGTTCAAATTTTTAGTCCGCTGCATGACCTCCACCATTTCATCATTCGTGACCATGTCGGTCAACCCGTCGGAACAAAGCAACAGAAGGTCACCGGGAATGAGCAGCATGCCCTGATTCGTCAGCATTTCCAGATTCGTTTCGCTGGCCATCAGGCGCAGGCGGAAATCCGGTTCGACCTCTTTTTCCGAGCCGAGGTAGCGGCGGATGACATGCAGGTTGGGGATGTTATTCACCTGAGCCGTGTTGACGAGACCTTTGTCAATTGCTTCCTGCATCCAGGTATGGTCAATGCTCAACTGGCGAATGGCCCCACCGCGCACCAGATAGATGCGCGAATCACCTGCTGAAGCGGTATACAAACGCCGGCCGATCACCCAGACACAGGCGAGTGTCGCACCCATGCCATGCCTTTCGGGATTCGATTGGGATTCAGCCAGCACCTTCAGGTTTGTCTCGTCAAAAGCAGATTTGATGACGTCCTGGGGGTTAGTCCCGTCGGAGCGTGCCACCCATGCGGTGATTCGGTTGACGGCCATCTCGGATGCCACCTCTCCGGCTTTGTGACCCCCGATCCCGTCACAGAGGATGGCGAAAACCGAAGGGGTGGAATCATTTTCGGAAAGACGGTAGGCCGAGACGGCAAAGCTATCCTCGTTATTCTGTCGCACCATGCCCTTATTCGATTGGGCGGCAACATGCAGATGGGCTTGCTGGGTATGGATCATAAATCCTCATCCGTTTCTGCGGGGATGACGCGCGGCCGGGGGGTGGAGGGCGCCCGGCGTAACACAAAGCGGAAACTCAGTGTGCCTATGTTAACTATATCACCATGTGCAAGACGGCGCCCTTCGCGCCCGACCGGTTCGTAGTTGACCCACGTTCCTGAGACCGAGTTCTGGTCATAAATCGTAAAATTTCCCCGCTCGTCCTGGCGAATGCGGCTGTGCAAAAGGGCAATGGAGGGGTCGTCCAGCACATTGGTGGACTGGATGGGGTCCGTGCCGAAAGTCGCTTCGCGCGCGGTGAGTGCGATCGGCGCGCCTGGGACCGGTTGCCCATCTGGGGAAATTTTAGCGAGATAAGCGGGAGCGATCACAGGCCGGGCGCGCAGCCAGGCCAACGGCGAGGTCTTGGTCTCTTTGGGTCGGTCCGTCTGGACGACGACCGGCTGGGTGACGGGGTCGTTGGCGGCCTTTCGCGCTTTGCGCCGCGCCGTTGCCGAGGGCAGCCTCAGCCTCCCGCCGATGACCACCACCAGGAGCAGGATGATGCCCGCCAGCACGACCGCGCCGGTGGTGACGGCAGCACGGTTGCGGTCCAGAAAACCGCGGAACCCGGCAGGCGGGTGGACGACCACCACTTCAACCGGGATGGGCAGGCTGAGCCGCTTCAAGCCGAGCGAATCTTCAATCTCCACGGAGACCATGTGCACACCGCTGGACAGGTAGGGAGTCAAATCCCAGGAGAACTTGTCGAACGGCTCAGCCTTGTTCTCGGCGACGGGCTGGCTATCCACATAGAGGGTCGTACGTGCCAACCCGCGGAGATGGCCGTCTGGAAATTCCACCAGTATCTCTAACGCCTGCGAGGCAGGTGCGAGCGTCTCCAGGTTGTATTGATCGTCGGGGTCTGTCGCGCGGACGATTTGCAGCGGCGGGGAGAGCAGCAATGCGCTAGGCGGTTCGATAACCACTTCGAAAGTCTGCTTGGGGGATACGACCTGCTGGTCGCCGGCGGTCACCTGCATCGCCAGCGTGTGTGTCCCACTCTGGGCGATGCGCGACGAATAAGTCGCCAAATAAAGATGGCGCAGATTGCCGAGATAGGTTTCCAGGTCGGGCAGGACTTCGCTGCCGGAATAGGTGAAGAATTGCCCGCCGCTCTCTACGGCAAGCCGCTGGAGCGCCTGTGCTCCGCTGCCCGTAAAATACGCCGGCGAATCTACGATCCACACGAAGATGCGAGTATCGGCGGCGGCGGCGCGCTGGAGAATGCTGTCCACTCCTTCAAAGGTATCCGGCGTCAGGTGCGGGCTGATGAACAAGATCACCCGTTTCGTACCGGGCTGGGCGGGCTTGGCTTCGAGGGAATCCAGCGCCAGGTTAAGGGCTTGCAGCGTGGGAACGCCTTTGCGCGAATCGGGTGTATAACCGGAAAAATTTCGCAGCCACTCATCGATCCGGCGGTGAACCAGCAGCGACCCGCCTGAGGCGACCAGACTCAAGTCGTCGCTGCTGTCTGCCGGGCGGGACTCAGCCCATGTCACGATAGCCTCTTTGATCTTACTGTAACGAGAGTTGCCCAGCGGGTCACGCACTGCCAGCGCCGGGCTCGGGTTGACCGCCACCACTAACTGCACGCCCGGGTTTGTCTCCTTGAGCGAATCCAGCGGAACGGGCTGGCCATCTTCGAGCGCGATGACCGCCTGCGGGGAGAGACCGGTCACGAATTGCCCGCTGGCATCGTACACATCGAGCAAGGTCGAAACCACCGGGAACGCCGTAAGGTCCGGCGGGGAAATCCCGGCGGTCAGCGTGCCCTGGGCGGCGGCAGGCAGGTTTGGGGTGGAAAGTAAAGCCCCGCCCGCCGCACTCAGAGCAAGCAATAAACCAGGGATAAAAAAAAATCGGCTACGCATTCACACTTTGGAGCGGCGGGAGGGTTGCCTCCGGTTCAACAGGTGCAGCTTCAGGATTCGGCCCGCGTCCGGTCAGGCGCAGGAAGGTCAGCGTCCAGGCAGACTCCACATAGGCCGTGAGGATGCCGCCCAGCACGATCAGGATGGGCAGGTAAGCCAGGATGCATATCCCGGCGGTCACAAACACTGCCATGCTCCCTCGGCCTTGACCTAGCGCAAGCGCAAAGATTGCAGGGAAAACGACCAGGAAGAATGGGATGGCGAGGACAAACCCGATGATACCGGCGCCAAAAATGAGAATGACCGCCATGACAACCATCGGCTCCCAGTGGGTTTTGACCACCTCCCAGCCGCGTCCGAGCCCGTCAAAGACCCCGCGGTCCTCGACCACGATGGCGATGTACGCCTGCTCAATCACGACACCAATCGCCCACATCAGCGGGGCGAACAGGCAGCACAATGGCACCAGGCAGATCAACGCAATTCCTAGTGTGAACACAGCCAGGACACCAACGACTGCCCCTATCAGCAAAAATATAATGAGAAAGGCGGCAAAGAGCAGCATCGAAAGCCCGAACACACGCCAGAAGTAAGGCAGGCTGAGGTTGAAGAGCTCGCTGAAGCCCAGTCTCTCCGCGCCTTCCTCTGCTTTGACAGTGCCTTTGATCAGAGCGATCTTCCCGATCGTGTTCAGGAAAACAAAAAGCACGATGATCACGAAGATAAGCAGGATGAACAAAGCAATCACCCACCAATAGTCGTTGAGGAAGCGATCGCTCTGGGCAATCGTCTGCTGGACCTGTGGCGGCAGTTCATTCGCGGAGGTCCGCCAACCACTGCCGCTATTGCCGCCCCCTCGTCCACACGACGACAGTATGCCGAAGATCCACAGCACCTTGAATTTCCAGACGATCTTCCACGCCCGGGTAAGAACTTCACCGTAATTCATATTTGAACTCCTTTCAGACGCCGCCCGCGCGGCTCTCACGATGATCTACGCTATTCCCATTCGATGGTTGCCGGCGGCTTGCTGGTAATATCATACACCACTCTGTTTATCCCGTGCACCTCGTTGACTATGCGCGTCGATACCCGCGCCAGCACGTCATAAGGGATGCGCGCCCAATCGGCGGTCATGAAATCATCGGTGACGACCGCCCGGATGGCGCAGGCTTCCTGGTAGGTGCGCTGGTCGCCCATCACGCCCACCGAGCGCACGGGGAGCAAAACGGCAAACGCCTGGCTGGTTCCCGCGCTGAATCCCGGTCGTTCCTCGTTTTCAACAAACGATCGGGGCTTGCCCAATAACCCAGCCCGGGATAATTCTTCCGACAGGATGGCGTCCGCGCCGCGCAGGCGTTCCACCCGTTCAGGGGTGACCTCGCCCAGGACGCGCACGGTCAAGCCGGGACCCGGGAAGGGCTGCCGCCAGACCATCTCCACCGGTAGCCCGAGGGTTTCGCCCACCTCCCGCACCTCATCTTTGAAAAGATAACGCAGCGGCTCGACCAGTTCGAACGCCATGTCCTCGGGCAGACCGCCCACGTTGTGGTGTGTCTTGATTCTGTCGGCTTTGTTTCTGTCCGGCGCGGACGACTCCACGACATCCGGGTAAATCGTCCCCTGCACGAGGAAGCGGGGATGACCCAGCTCCCGCGCCTCGCGCTCAAAAATGCGGATGAATTTTTCCCCGACGATTTTTCGCTTCTGCTCCGGTTCGGTGACGCCTTTCAGCGCTTCAAAAAACTCGCCCGCGGCATCCACCGCGACCAGCTCCGACCCCAGCGTGCCGCGGAAGGCTGCCACGACCTGCTCGGGCTCGTCCTTGCGCAGCAGGCCGGTGTTGACGAAGACCGCCACCAGCTGGTCACCGATGGCCTTATGCACCAGCGCCGCCGCCACGGACGAATCCACGCCACCGCTGACCGCTGCCAGCACGCGCTCACCCCCCACCTGTGCGCGGATGCGGGCCACGCTCTCCTCGATGATCGAGGCCGGGGTCCAGTCGGGCGTGACCCGGGCGATGTCGACCACAAAACGGCGCATGATCTCCGCCCCGCCGGTCGTATGGTTGACCTCAGGGTGGAACTGCAAGCCGTAATAATTGCGATGGGGGTCGCCCATTGCCGCAAAAGGGCTGTTGCCCGATTTCGCCAGCGGCACAAAGCCGGCCGGCACTTCGGTGATGCGGTCGCCATGCGACATCCACGCCTGAAAAGGTCCTGCCGGGAACAGAGGGGTGTCATTCGACGGTTCGACTACGGCGTGCCCGTATTCGCGGTGCGCCGACGGGTCCACTTTGCCGCCCAGGGTGTGGGTCAGCGCCTGCATACCATAGCAGATTCCCAGGATCGGCAGCCCGGTTTCGAGGATAAAGGGCTGGATGAACGGCGCGCCCGGCTCATAGACCGACTTCGGTCCGCCCGAAAGGATGAAAGCCCGCGGGGCAATGGACATCATCTTTTCCTGCGGCGCGTCCCAGGGAAACAACTCACAGTAGACATGCGCCTCGCGCACCCGCCGGGCGATCAGCTGGGCGTATTGCGAACCGAAGTCCAGGATGGCAACAGATTGATGCATGATTAGCCTGCGCTCTCAGCAATTAGATGAAAATGTAAATGTGGAAAGCCCTGAAATTTCCCGCCGTTGACGATCAGCCGGTAGTCGCGTGCACTAAGGTTGAACTGCCTGACCAGAGCCTGCGCAGTGGCGTACAGGTCGGTCAGGAAGGCGGAATCGACCGGGTCAAGCATTTCGAGCGAGGCGATCTGCCTCTTCGGGACGATCAGCACATGGAACAGGTATGCAGGCTGCGGGTGACGGAACGCAATCAGCGTCCCGGTCTCGGCGAGGCGGTCAAGGGGCAGTAGATCACTCATGTGGGCAAAAATCCAGCCAGTCAGCCTGCCCTAGCCGCAGGCCAGGGGAAACGTCCCAAGCGCGTACGGGCAAGCCGGATAACCAGGCGCATCAACAGTTGCCGAAAATGATGTTATCACCATCCATCGAATGGATGCACACCAGTGACTCGATGGGCACGCCCAATTCCTTGAGGGCAGTGCGCCCGCCTTCAAAGCTCTTCTCGATCAACGCCCCGATGCCGACGATGGTCGCACCGGCGGTCTGGGCGAGGCGCACCAGCCCGTGGATGGTTGAACCAGTGGCAAGGAAATCATCGATGATGAGGATTTTCTCGCCATCGCCGAGGTATTCGGGGGAGACGATCAACTCGACCATTTGTCCTTTGGTGTGGGATGGCGCTAGCGTCAGGAAGACCTGGTCGGGCATGGTGATGGGTTTGGTCTTGCGGGCATACACCACCGGCAGGTCAAGGTGCAGGGCGGTCATCAATGCCGGCGCGATGCCGGAGATCTCAGCCGTCAGGATTTTGGTGGCGCCCACTTTCGCGAACCGCGCGGCGAACTCGCGCCCGCAGGCATCCATCAAGACGGGATCGACCTGATGGTTGATGAAGCTGTCGACTTTGAGAATACCACCCCCCAGGTTCTTTCCATCGCGCATGATGCGTTCCTTGAGTTCGTTCACATGGCCTCCGTGATGATTGGTCTATTCAAATCCCTATGATTCTACAACGGGTTGGATGAACTCACTAGAGGCTGAACGTCATTATAGTTATATTAGAATCGCTTCCCCGTAAAAATCATGAAAAAGAGAGTGTGTTAGAATAAATTCTCATGCCGTCACAGACATTGCTGCTGGCTTCCAATTCCCCCCGGCGCAAACAGTTGCTCGCCCTCGGCGGATGGGAGTTCACCACTGCTCCCGCCAACGTGAACGAAACCGCCCTGCCCGGCGAAACGCCGCGCGATTATGTGATGCGCCTGGCGGAGGCCAAAGCCCGCGCTTCAGCGCGCGAGGCTTCCCCGGAACAGATCGTGGTCGGGTCGGACACCGCCGTCGTCATCGAGGGCGACATCCTCGGCAAACCGGCGGACTCCGCCGAGGCGACTGCCATGCTGCGCCGTTTGCGGGGACGCACACACCAGGTCTACACAGGCATCGCGGTTTACCACCCCGCGGACGAAAAACTCGTCCGGGACCTGTGCATCACCGATGTGCCCATGCGCGCCTACAGCGACGAGGAGATCCGGGTATACGTCGCGACCGGCGACCCGCTCGACAAAGCCGGAGCTTATGCCATCCAGCATCCCGGTTTCCAGCCGGTTGCCAGCATGAGCGGGTGCTTCGCCAGCGTGATGGGGTTGCCGCACTGCCACCTGGCGCGCCTGTTGAAGGAATTCGGCATGAGGCCGGGGGCTGACCTGCCCGCCAACTGCCAGGCTTTTCTCAATTACCAATGCCCTGTTTTCCCTGCCATTCTGGGCGGGGAACAGGTTGAAACAATAAGGTGAACCGATGAAACGAACCCTGTGGATCAATCTCCTGCTGCTGGCCGCGTTACTCGCGGGCTGCGCGCGCGCGACCGGCACCGCCACGCCCGGCTCCGGCCTGCCCACCCCAGAAATTAGCGTGACCAATGTGCCGGACCCGACCTCCGCGCTGAACAAGTATCTCGAGGCGATGAAGGCGGAAGATTACACCACCATGTACCGTATGCTCAGCGCTGCGAGCCAGCAAGCCATTTCAGAGGAGGATTTCATCAAGCGCCACAATGATGCCTACAACGAGATGAGCATGCAGGAGATGTCTTATGAAATCCGCTCCACCCTGACCAACCCCGGTTCCGCGGAAGCGGCGTACGGTTTGAACTATATGACCGCCATCGTCGGGGAGTTGAAACGCGACATGGTCGCAAAGTTCGTCCTCGAAAACGGGCAGTGGAAGCTGCAGTGGGACGACGGTTTAATCCTGCCCGAGCTCAAGGGCGGCAACCAACTGCGGATGAGCTACAAGATCCCCGCCCGTGGCGACATCTACGACCGCAACGGCCACGCCGTCGTGACCCAGTCGGATGCGTACGCGCTCGGCATCCAGCCCGGCCTGGTCAACCCGGACAACGAAGGCGAAATGCTGTCGGTGGTCTCCCGCCTGACCGGAAGATCGCAGGATGAGATCGCCAACTCCCTGGTTGGGCAGGACCCCGGCTGGTGGGTGCCGGCCGGGGAAATCTCCGCCGATGAACTGATCTACTCGACCGACTATCTCCAGTCGCTGGGCGTGCTGGTGCGCGAATACAACTCCCGCTTTTACCGCAACGGCGGCACGGCGGCGAATGTCACGGGCTATGTCAGCCCGCTCACCCCTCAGAATGTGGATGAATATCGCCGCAAAGGATACAGCTATGGCGCGCGCGTTGGCGCAGCCGGGATCGAGGAGAATTACGAAGCGCAGCTCTCCGGCCAGCGCGGCGGCACACTGGAAGTGATTGCACCCGATGGCTCGCTCATCAAGTCGCTCGCCCAGGGCGACTCCTTCCCGGCGCAGTCCGTCTACCTGACGATTGACAAGGATTTGCAGAAGCAAGTCGAGAAGGCGTTGAACGGCTTCAACGGCGCAGCCGTGGTGATCGAACGCGACACCGGGCGCGTGCTGGCAATGGCGTCTTCGCCGGGCTACGACCCCAACCTGTTCGACCCGGATAACTACAACAACATCCTGCTGCCCGCAGTACTCAACGACCCGAACCGGCCGCTGGTCAACCGCGCCACACAGGGCGAGTACCCGCTCGGTTCGGTATTCAAGATCATCACCATGTCGGCTGCGCTGGAAAGCGGCGTCTTCACCCCTGAAAGCACGCTCGACTGCCAGTACGACTGGACCGAGCTGACCGACCAGGTGCGCCACGACTGGACCTGGCAGCACTGCGAGGATCAAAAGCTCACCGACCCCAACGGCAAATGCACAACCAAACCCAGCGGCCTGCTGACCCTGCCGGAAGGCCTGATGCGCTCGTGCAACCCGTGGTTCTGGCACATCGGGCTGAGTCTGTTCGACACCGGCCGGACGACCGATATTGCCAACATGGCGCGCGCTTTCGGGCTCGGCTCAAAGACCGGCATCGAGATCCCTGAGAGCGCCGGGACCATCGATGACCCGCGTGAACGGGTCGCGGCGGTCAACCAGGCCATCGGTCAGGGCGACGTGCTGGTCACCCCGCTGCAGGTGGCACGCTTCATCGCGGCGCTGGGCAACGGCGGCACGCTCTTCCGCCCGCAGCTCATCGAGCGCATCACCGACGTCAACGGGCAGGACACCCAGGTCTTTAAACCCGAAGGGCAGGGCACGCTGCCGCTCAAACCCGAGAACCTTAAAGTGATCCAAGATGCCATGCACGCCGTGACCTCCAACCCGCGCGGCACGGCCTACTACCGGCTGGGAGGCGTACGCTTCCCGCTTTACGGCAAGACCGGCACCGCGGAGACCAGCGCCGGCGTCCCGCACGCGTGGTTCGCCGGCTACACCGGCGCCAATATCGAGGGCAAGCCGGACATTGCGGTGGCCGTGGTGCTCGAATACCAGGGCGAAGGCTCCGAGTGGGCGGCGCCGGTCTTCAAGCGCATTGTTGAAAGTTACTTCTACGGGAAACCGCAAAGCCTGTACCCGTGGGAATCGGGGTTTGGCATCCGGCGCACGCCCACCCCCGAAGGCACGCCCGCGCCGTAAACATTGGGTACGGCTAAAGCCACACTAAATCAAGAGCCACCTGAAAACAATAACGCGCACTTGAAATGACTCTCCCCGAATCTCATTTTTGGGGGAGCTTCTTTTTCCCCTGCAGATGATGTCTGACCCTCACCCCAACCCCTCCCCCGTTAGCGAACAAAATTTGCACAAGGAGAAGCTTTTGCGGGAAAGGGGGCAGGGGGATGGGGTCGAAAAGATCTAACCCACAACACCAGAAAAATAAATTCCGGGGGTAATCAGTCTCCTTTTTGTGGTACATTAACTTTCAATGCCAGACCTCACCCACACCGGCCTCATCGTCCGCGCCCAATCGGGCTTTTTTACCGTCCAGACCGGGGCGGGGCGGGTTACCTGCCAGCTGCGCGGGCGGCTCAAAAAGGGCAGACGGGTGGGAGATCTGGCGGCGGTTGGTGACCGGGTGCAAATCACGGCGCAGCCGGACGGCTCGGGGATGATCGAGTCAGTCGAAGCGCGTAGCAGGTCGCTCGTGCGGCTCGATCCGCGCCCACAGGGCGTCTACCAGCAGATTATCCTCGCCAACCCCGACCAGGTGCTGTTCGTGTTCGCGTGCGCCCATCCCGAACCCCGCCTGCGGATGCTCGACCGCTACCTGGTCATCGCCGAGAAGCAGGGCATCCCCGCACTGATCGTTGCCAACAAGACCGATCTGGTGGAAGCGGACCGCGCCCGGGCGTTGTTCGGGTATTACCCGCAGCTCGGCTACCCGGTGATCTACACCTCCGTCAAACAGGGAAGCGGGCTGGAGGAATTGAAGCAGCAACTAGCGGGGCGGCTCTCCGGGCTGGCGGGACCCAGCGGGGTGGGGAAATCGAGCCTGCTCAACGCCATCCAGCCGGGGCTGGGACAGGCGGTGCGCGAGGTCAGCACGGCGATCAACAAAGGCAAACATACCACCGTGGTGCGGGAGCTGATCGCGCTGGAAGGCGGAGGCTACGTGGCGGATACGCCCGGGATGCGTTCGCTGGCGCTGTGGGATACCGAGCCGGAGGAACTGGACGGGTATTTCCCGGAACTCGCGCCGCTGGTGGAGCACTGCCAGTTCAACGACTGCACGCACCGGCATGAACCGGGCTGCGCCGTGCGGGCAGCGGTCGAGGCGGGGACGGTGCATCCGGCGCGTTACGACTCTTATGTGCGCCTGCGCGGCGGGGAGGAATAGCCTGTGAGTGTTGAACCAAACTGGGGTTTGCTGGGACACGAGTGGGCGGTGAACCTGCTTAAGCAGCAAATCGCGCACGACGCGGTGCGCCACGCCTATCTGTTCAACGGGCCGCCCGGGCTGGGACGCCGCACACTGGCTATCCGTTTTGCCCGCGCGCTGAACTGCCCCCAATCGCCCGCGCCGGGCGAATCGTGCGGGGCATGCCGCACCTGTCAGCAGATTGAAGCCATGCAGTACCCCGACCTGGCAGTGGTCCAGGCGGAGATGGAGGGCGGCGTACTGAAGATCGACCAGGTGCGCGAGGTCAACCACAGCCTGTCGCTGAAACCGTACCAGTCGAAGTATCGCGTGGCGCTCTTCCTGCGCTTCCAGGAAGCGAATCAAAATGCGCAGAACGCTCTGCTCAAGACACTGGAGGAAGCCCCGGCGCACGCCATCCTGATCCTGACCGCCGACAACGCCGAGCAGTTGCTGCCAACCATTGCCTCGCGCTGCGAGATCCTGCGCCTGCGCGCGCTGCCCATCGAGGCGGTCGCCGACGCCCTGCGTAAGCGCGGCGCGGAGAGCGAGGATGCACGGCTGCTGGCGCACCTATCGAACGGACGCCCGGGCTATGCCCTGCGCCTGTTGGCCGACCCCGACACGCTCAAAGCGCGCGCCGACCGGCTGTCGGATTTGATCGGGTTATTAGCGGCGACGCGCGTGGCGAAGTTTGCCTATGCCGAGAAGCTGGCGAAGGACAAGGACAACTTCCGGCGCGTGCTGCTCATCTGGTCGTCGTTCTTCCGGGATGTGCTGCTCAACGCGGCGCAGGCGAACGCCCCGCTGGCCAACGTGGACCGCGCCGTGGAGATCGAGCAGTTGAGCGGGCGGCTTTCGCTTCAACAGGCGCGCCAAGCGGTGAGCCATTTGGAGCGGGCGGTCGAGCGGCTGGAGAAAAACATCAACGCGCGGCTGCTGGCGGAGGTCACCCTGCTGGACCTGCCGCGCGTTCAGTAAGCGGCAGGCTGCGGGTCGGTTTATTCATTCGTTGAGGGGGCTTTTTACGGCAAGTTCCCTGTGTGCCCGGCCTGTAGCCCGATAGGGGGATAATCAGCAACCCCGTAAGAGCATCGGGGCAAGAGAACACGGGGCAGGCCGCCAGTCGTTGGATGGCTCCATACATGATCTTTGTGAAAATATTCCTGAAATTGCAATTTCTGTGTAAAGCCGTATACTAAGTTCACCCAACGGGCGTATTGATAATAGATTTTCACTTACTTATTGGTACCTCGTCGGGCAGGAAAGAACTGATTTTGGGGGATAGGCTGATCGTGTGTGATTCAAATATTTTATCCTATGGCCGTATAACTTCCTTATTGATTTAAGATGTTATACGAGCGGTCTATAAACAACTATACAAGCCGTATAAACACTCGTTGGGCGGCCAATTGCAGTATTGATGACAGAAGCAATTAACTCACTGCCAAGGAAGAAGTCTTCCATGACACAACAAAAGCTAATGAACGGCATTCGACGATGGTGGATTATTTTGCTGATACTCGGAATTGTGCTAGCGATCGTTTTTATCATCTTGACACCGTGGAACATTTCAAATTTGTCACCTCACCCACGCCCGGTGCAGAGTTATGCGGAAGCTGTGCAACGCGTCGAAATCCTTCGGGGGCATGAGCCGCCGGATATGAATCCGGTCTGCCAGCTTCAATTGATGACCCATGATAAAAAAGTGGATCGCGCCATCATTTTAGTTCATGGCTATACTACCTGCCCACAACAATTTCACGAGTTGGGACAACGTTTCTATGATTTGGGCTATAACGTTCTTATTGCACCTCTCCCGCACCACGGTCTGGCTGACCGGATGACAGAAGCGCATGCCCAACTCAAGGCCGAAGAACTGGCGGCTTACGCCGATGAGACAGTGGATATTGCTCAGGGGCTAGGCGAGCAAGTTATTATGATGGGAATTTCTGCCGGAGGGGTAACCACAGCTTGGGCAGCACAAAATCGGAGTGATATTGATTTAGCGGTAATCATTTCCCCGGCATTTGGATTTAAACATATTCCGACGCCTTTGACAGCCGCCGTAATGAATATCTATATGTTCTTACCCGATTCGTTCGTGTGGTGGGATCCGGTGCTGCAGGCCGAGGCACCCCCAGCGTATACTTATCCTCGCTATTCCAAGCATGCGTTGGTACAAACCCTCCGGCTTGGGTTTGCAACTCAAGCGGATGCCCAGCGTAAGCAGCCGGCTGCTAAAAAGATGGTGGTAGTGTTCAACGCAAATGACAAGTCTGTCAATAACGCGCTTACGATGGATGTTGTAAAAATCTGGCAAGCACACGATGCCAATCTGACCACGTATGAGTTCGAAGCTAATCTAAAGTTAGGCCATGATCTAATCGACCCAACCCAACCAGACCAACGGATCGATATCGTCTATCCTCGCCTCATTGATCTAATAACGCACTAGCAGTTTGTCGGAGAGGTAACCAAGCAGGAAGCAGATGGTAAACCTCAAGCATGACGAGAAAATTTAGAATACCTATGCTGGTCGCTATTCGAGAAAGATTACTTTTTCCCATCTCCATCAGTTGCAGAAATTTTCGACAAGTTTAAGGATGATGGGAAAATTCAATAAGGTATTAGCTGAGAAGATTCGTCACAATAGCAATCGCCGCCCACCGATGTATTGCATTCCAGTAATCGGCTACGTTATAGGAAAAATCCGCCCAACATCCGCATGCAGGCGAGGCGGGGTTCCGGGAAATAATAACTAGTTGGAGGTAACGCAGATGGCAAAACTAATCGTACACACTGATGAAGCGCCCAAGTCTTTAGCCGGATATAGCCAAGCCGTGAAAGCGGGAGGGCTCGTCTTCGTTTCGGGCCAAGGACCCTTCCACCCCGAAACAGGCGAAATCGTCGGAGCAACCATCCAGGAGCAGACGGGGCAGTGCCTCAGGAACATCGAGGCTATCCTACGCGCGGCTGGCAGCTCTCTTGAGAAAGCTGTTAGCGCAACTTGGATCTTGGGCGAGGAGAGCGACTTCGCGGGAATGAACGAAGAGTGGGGGAAGTGGTTCCCCAAAGACCCGCCGGCGCGGCAGGGCGCGAAGCTTGCCATTTATCCGAAAGGGATGAAGATCTCCATCGCGCTTGTCGCTGAGGCCTAACCGTCGGCGCCGAACAACTCGCTGCCTACCCAGGCCGCAGGCCAGGGAAGCTGACCCGGTGGCTGGGTTTTCAGGGTCGCTTGTCTTGCCTGCCAGCGTGACGTAGAGTGAGGGAGGCATTGCCCGCTTCCGCCGGGCAGCTTGCCCACAGGGCTGCTTCGCGAAGCTCGAGGCCGTTGGGCGGCTTCTTGGGTAAATATGTGGTGATGAATGTCTGTCGTAGTTGATAATCCTACACCTTTCGCCGAAGTTAACGCGATACTCCAAGAATTGCTCGAGAATGTACAGAGTATTTTGGGGAGTCACGTTATCGGCATGTATTTGGAAGGCTCACTTGCGAGTGATGATTTTGACCAGGATAGCGATATTGATTTTGTCGTTGTCACCGATGATGATATCTCAGGGAATCTGTTTTCAGCCTTGCAGGCAATGCACGAGCGTATCGCTGCGATTGACTCTTGGTGTGCTATCCAATTGGAAGGTTCCTACATTTCGCAGCATGCACTTCGACGTTTTGATCCAGAACATGCACTCCATCCCAATATCGAGAGAGGGAGTGGCGAGCGTCTAAAGATGGTTTATCACGATGAGGCCTGGGTAATACATCGTTATATTCTGCGCCAACGTGGAATAACGGTAATAGGCCCCTCCCCTCAAACGCTCATTGACCCTGTCTCGCCAAATGACCTGCGGCGGGCAATGTTGCCACTACTACACGGTTGGGCAACGCAAATTCTCAATAATCCGAATGAGATTAGTAGTCGTGGGTATCAGTCCTATACAGTACTTTCTCTTTGTCGCATACTCTATACGCTTGAATTTGGTGATGTTGTTTCAAAGCCCAAAGCGGCAAGATGGGCAAAAGAAACTGTAGGTGAGAAATGGAAAGCATTAATTGACCGAGCATGGGTAGGGAGACATAATTCACAATTAATAGCCGATACGGATGATATAAACCAAACGCTGGATTTTATAAGATACACGCGTGAGCGCAGTCAGCAAGTCAAAATACCTTCAGTACCTTAAAGCGCACTGAACACCGCGTGCAACCGTCACCCTACAAGGGTGTTTCGCTAACACCGGCCGTTGGGCTGATAAATGAGCAAAATTGAGTATGTTAGAAATGGTGTACTAGTGAACAACGAAGCGATCCGGCGTGTCCATCGTGTCACAGCATTGATCACCTTGGCAGACGGTGGCAGTGCCACAAGGCAAAGAAAACGAAGCCGTTTCATCTGCAAGAAAAGCGGCCTAACCCCGGCTCCTCCAGACCGCCGTCGGCGTGGGTGCGCTGCGGCACTTTGCCAGAATCGGCGGTACAAGCCAAACCGTTGGGCCTTGTCCTCTTGACGAGGCTCTTCTTTTATTGTAGAATTATTTAGGATAACCTAAATTAATTTTTAGCCTATGAACAAGCCACTGACCCAAAACATCCAGGATTACCTGAAAGCCATCTATAGCCTGACCAGCGATGGCAAGGAAGCCTCCACCACCGCTCTGGCAGCGCGATTGGGCATCACCCCGGCTT
>JBGPQJ010000036.1:0-21269 GCA_041488995.1 Anaerolineae bacterium | reverse complement strand
CGGCTGCCGGGAGGTTTTCGCCGCCGAACACACGGATGTCCTGAACGTATCTATTCACCAGTTGGCGTGAAGCAGTTGCCAGGCCGGTCCTGGCTACCATGCCATCGAACTCGATCATCTGGCGGGCAAATTTATTCGCCGCACCGTGGAAGGTGACCCGCAGCGGTTTTGCCAGTCTGGGATTACCCTGCCATCCAATGGAATTAACCAGATCGTCGAGATTGATATCTGTCAGGAGGGAGAGCGGGTCGGGCATGGAAAGATTATACACGCAGTGTAACGCCGGTAAATCATCAGCCCGCCTTATTAACCGGGCGGGCTGTTGTGATGTCTTGTCACAATCCATAACTGCTATGCCGTTACAGGAACTTGTTTCCTGGCCTCCTCATAACCACGTCGCAAAGCCTCATAATTTTTGGGGAGCAGCTTTTGGTGGCGTTCAGGCAGATGGGATTTGAGTGCCGCCTGGACCGCTTCCAACGAGATCTCGGGCAACTGAGCCAGCAGCGCACCGACTGTCACCATGTTGGTCAGCTTCCTGTCGCCGATCTCTTCAGCGATCTCGTTGGCATGGACGAAGATGGTCGTAATGTCATCTCGCTTTGCACTACGGTCGACCATTGACGCATTGACCACCAGCACACCCCCTTTTTGCATCAACGGTTCATACTTGTCGTAGGAGGGCAGGTTGAGCGCAATCATGGCAGGGGGAAATTCCACCAGCGGAGACCCGATCTCTTCATCCGCGATGACCACCGTACAATTTGCCGTACCGCCGCGCATTTCGGGACCGTAGGATGGAATCCAGGTAACTTCCTTGCCAAGATCCATCGCTGCATAGGCCAGTACCTGGCCTGCAAAGAGCACGCCCTGTCCGCCAAAACCAGCGATCACGATTTCTTTTTGCATGACGTGTCTCCTATATCTTGATTTCGGCGACGGCCGAGCTGATCTTGTAATCCCCCAAGGGGAACACGGGTAACATGTGTTCCTCCACCCACTTGAGGGATTCGATAGGAGTGATGCCCCAGTTGGTCGGGCAGGTCGAAAGCAGTTCAACCATGGAGAAGCCCAATCCGCGGACTTGCGCCTCAAATGCGGTGCGAATCGCCTTTTTTGCCAGGCGGATATTCTTCGGGTCGTGCAGACTGCGGCGGACGACATAGCCTGTGCCGTCCAACGTCGCGATCATTTCACACATCTTCAATGGATAACCCTGCAGTTCGACATCCCGTCCGTTTGGAGAGGAAGTCGTCTTCTGTCCGGGCAGGGACGTTGGCGCCATCTGCCCGCCAGTCATGCCGAAAATGGCATTGTTGATGAATACCACTGTGATATTCTCGCCGCGCCCCGCCGCGTGCATGATCTCTGCCATGCCGATCGCAGCCAAATCACCGTCCCCCTGGTAGGTAAACACCACCCGGTCGGGCAGCACACGCTTGATGCCGGTCGCCATGGCCGGGGCGCGGCCGTGTGCCGCTTCCACAAAGTCGATGTCGAAATAATTGTAGGCAAAAACCGAGCAACCGACGGGCGCGACGCCAATCGTCTTTTCAGCCAGACCCGTCTCGTCAAGCACCTCGGCGATCAAGCGATGCGCCACGCCGTGTGTGCAACCGGGGCAGTAATGCGTCGAGATATCCGTAAATGCTTCGGGGCGCTGGTAGACCAGATTTTCAGGTTTTGCAAGCGTAACCATCTCGCACCTCTACTTTTCTGCGACCATGCGATCGTACCACGCGATGCGCGGATCCATGGCCACGCTCAATTTGGTGGTGGTCATACGTTTAATCTCGCGCAGGATTTCATCGGGGAAGGGGACCACACCGCCGAGTCTGCCAAAAAACTCGACCGGTACGCGTCCTTTTACCGCAAGCTGGACATCGTTAAGCATCTGTCCTGTGTTCATTTCAACGACCAAAAAAGCGGAGGCACGCCCTGCGAGCTGCTCGATCACCTCAAACGGGAACGGGCTCACCGTCACCGGTCGCAGCAACCCCACCTTGATTCCCTGCTGGCGGGCGGCTCGCACCGCTGAAAGCGCCACGCGACCTGCGGTGCCAAACCCGACGATCACAATCTCCGCGTCGTCGAGGTGATATTCCTTGTAGCGGATTTCATGCTTCTGGATTTCCTGCCAGCGTTTGAGCAGGCGCAGGTTGGTTTTTTCTTCTTCATACGGATTCAGATAAATGGAAGTTAGCACCCGCCGTTCCCGCCCGAGGGCACCGGTCACTGCCCAATCCCAATCTTTACGCACGACAGGGCGCATCTCCGCCATTTCGACCGGTTCCATCATCTGACCGATCGAACCGTCGGCGATGATCATGCAAATCGTGCGGTACTTCTCCGCCAGATCAAAGGAGAGCACTGTCAGGTCAATCGCTTCCTGCACCGAGGCGGGTGCAAGCACGATCGGGCGGTAATCGCCGTGACCGCCGCCGTGGACTGCCTGGTTGTAGTCGCCCTGCGCCGGGGCGATATTGCCAAGTCCTGGTCCGCCGCGCATGACGTTGATCACCACCACCGGCACTTCCGTCCCGGCGATGTATGAAAGACCTTCCATCATCAAGGACATTCCGGGACTGGAAGAGGAACTCATCACCCGCGCGCCTGTGCATGCCGCGCCGTACACCATGTTGATGGCGGCCACTTCTGATTCAGCCTGTAAAAACGTCCGACCCAGTTCGGGCATGCGCCGCGCCAAATGCTCCAGCACCTCGGTCTGGGGGGTGATGGGGTAGCCGAAATACGCTTCCAACCCAGCACGCACGGCGGCTTCCGCCATCGCTTGATTTCCTTCGAGTAATTCTTTTGCCATGATGGGCTCCTAGGCAGTCGCCGGGACGGCTTTGGTGACTTCGCGATAGACGGTAATCGCTGCGTCCGGGCAGACAATCGCGCAGATGGCGCATCCCGTACAGCCATCCTTGAATAAATGGGCGGGATGATAACCCTTGGGTGTCAGGCGATCCATATCCAGTTTAATCACATCCTGCGGACATACACTGATACACAATTCACAACCTTTGCAGTAGGCGTCAGAAACTTCAATCCAACCTTTTGCTGGCATCAACTATTCTCCTTCATGAGAAGTTGGACAAAAATTGGCAGATTGCTCTGCATTCTGATTATGTCGCTTTCGATAGTTTGGTGGTAGTGCTAATCGTCACATCACTTCCATGCAAAAATCAACGATTAACATGAGAGTTTAATCGACCCGAGTCAAGGCTTGACTCTCCACGGTTGCAGGCTATTTTCTTCAGGTTTGTGAGCGAGATGTATCCCGGTGGTACAATCGCATTAACTGCTGGCTGCTGCCCGAAGGAGATATACATGCCCACACCTGTCATTGTTGATGCCATCCGCACACCCATCGGCGCGCTGGGAGGCGTGCTCGCCAAGGTGCGGCCTGATGACCTGGCCGCGCTGGTGCTTAGAGCGATGGTCGAACGCAATAAACTCGACCCTGCCCTGGTTGAAGAAGTCTATCTCGGATGCGCGAACCAGGCGGGCGAAGACAACCGCAACATCGCCCGAATGAGCCTGCTGCTGGCGGGATTCCCCTGTAGCGTGCCTGGAGTGACCGTCAACCGGCTGTGCGCCTCGGGGCTGGCGGCAGTCAACATCGCGGCGCGCGCCATCCGTGCAGGTGAAGGCGAGATCTTCATCGCCGGCGGTGTGGAATCGATGTCGCGCGCACCGTATTCGTTGCCCAAAGCCGAGGAGGGATTCGGTTTCGGCAATCTCACCGCGTATGATACCGCGCTGGGCTGGCGCTACCCGAACCCAAAGATGAAGGAGATGTACGGGACGGAGTCGATGGGCGAAACCGCGGAGAACATCGCCGAACAACGTCCGCATCTCACGCGCGAACTGCAGGACGAATTCTCGGTGCGTTCGCATCAGCGCGCCATCGCCGCTATCGACTCGGGCAGGTTCGCGGAAGAGATCGTCCCCGTGCCGGTGCCACAGAAGAAAGGTGACCCGCTTCTGGTTGCGACCGATGAACGTCCGCGCCGCGACACGACCATGGAATCGCTTGCCAGGCTCAAACCCGCTTTCAAAAAAGAGGGCGGCACGGTGACCGCGGGAAATTCGTCAGGGTTAAATGATGGAGCGGCGGCCTTGCTGGTCATGAGCGAGGCGAAAGCCGGAGCGATGGGGTTCAAACCCCTGGCGCGGATCGTCTCTGCGGCTTCTGCCGGGGTGGAGCCGCGCATCATGGGTGTCGGACCGGTCCCTGCTGTGAAGAAAGTACTCGATCGCGCTGATCTGAAAATGAAGGACATCGGGCTGGTGGAATTGAATGAAGCCTTCGCGGTGCAGTCGCTGGCGGTCATCGAGGATTTACAGCTCGCCCCTGACATCACCAATGTCAACGGAGGAGCCATCGCGCTCGGGCACCCGCTTGGCTGTTCCGGCGCGCGGATATTAACCACATTGCTTCATGAGATGCGCCGGCGCGGCAACGTCAAATTTGGGCTGGCTGCTTTGTGCGTTGGGGTGGGACAGGGCGAAGCGACCATTATCGAGTGGTTATAGAACGGTAAGATTGCAGCATACTTGGAAGGTTGAAGGCCTGGCTTTCAACCTTCATTATTTTAATTCGGTAAAATCAGGAACTTTTTTCTACTGGTAGCGTTACAGACAAAGGACTACAATGGGTCAAGAATGGGAAAGGAGATAAGAATGAAATACCGTTTACCTGTTCTTTTATCGATGAGCATGGTTATTCTCGCTATGTTAGCGTGTTCCCTCCTAGGCACGAACACTATGCCTCAACTGGAAGATACGGCTACGCCACCAGGACCTGCCGGGACGGCTGTTTTATCCACCCCGACCTCCGCCCCGATTTCCACCCCGATTTCAACGGACCTCCCGACCCCCTCCGGGTCTGTCGTTACTGATCCGCAGTTGATCTCCATCCGCTTTTTGGATGAGTCTCAGGGCTGGGGAGTCACCAGCCAATACATCCTGCGTACGGACGACGGCGGCGCGACGTGGTATGACGTCACACCTTCTGGCGCCACAGATTTCGGTTATGGTCCCATCAGTTATTTTATGGATGCAAGTCACGGGTGGGTGGCGATCCCCAATCCCTCCGACCCGATGGAACCCGGCCAGTTATATCGAACCTCCGATGGCGGCGTTACCTGGGAGGAATCCTCCTTCCCGGCAGGCATGGGCGGAAATTTCAGCTTTGTCGACCCATCCAATGGATTTTTTATGGCGGATCTCGGAGCGGGCGCCGGTTCGAACTGGGTGGCCATCAATGCCACCACCGATGGCGGTGCGAGCTGGGTTTCCGTCTTTTCCCACGAGCCTGGTACAACGGAGGGCGCCGGGGATCTGCCGGGCAGCGGGATGAAATCAGGCATGATTTTCCGCGATACCACCCACGGTTGGGTGACCGGTAATATTCCGATGGAGAATTACATTTACCTGTATGCCACTGCGGACGGCGGGCATACCTGGAACCTCCAGCCCGCCAAAGTGACTTCCGATCTCGGCACGGTTTTCGCGGGGACCTATCCGCCCACTTTCTTTGGTGAGAATGGAGTCATGCCTGTCACGCTGGTCGGCAGTGTCATCAACCTCGTCATCTACACCTCTGCTGATGGTGGCGCGACCTGGACGCCCAGCCCGGCGCTGGTCGCCAATGCCGGGCGCGGTGAGCTGGTGGATTTTGTCAGCCCCACGGACGGGTTTGTCTGGGCGATGGGCCGCTTTGCTGTCACCCATGACGGCGCGCAGACCTGGGAAACAGTCACACCCTCCATCCCCTTCGGCGACAATTTCTCATCCATGGATTTTGTGGATACCTCCACTGGCTGGGTGCTGACCATGAATGCGGACAGCCACTCGTCGCTCTATAAGACCACCGATGGTGGAACGACCTGGACGCCGCTTATTCCCTAGGAGATTGAACAATGTCGCGCTTTCGACCTGTAATCATTGTTCTGGTTTTTTCTCTGGTCACCGCAGGCTGTAATTTGTTGACAGAGATCCAGACTCCCCCCACTCTGGCTCCGACTCTGAACCCCACGGAAGTGCCCAGCCCCATCCCGACAGGACTCACCCTCGACGCGCTAAAGAATGCTGAATATACCTTTGATCTCGGCGAGGCGATGCCCACCTTCCGCTTGAGCGATGGCTCCTACCAGAGCGGGAGTGACCCGTCTAAGTCCGATTTCGTGCAAGTCAATCTGGCGGATAAGGTGGCGTTCGGCGACTTGAACGGTGATGGCGTGAACGATGCGGCGGTCGTCATCAGCATCAACACCGGCGGGACGGGCGAATTCGAATATGTCGTTGGCGTGGTATCTCAGGATGGCCAGCCAATGCAAGCCGGGTACGCGTATATAGATGACCGTGCGATCATCAACAGCCTGAACATCGCCGATGGAAAGATCATCCTGGATACTGTGACTCATGCGCCCAACGATCCCATGTGTTGCCCCAGCCAGCCTGTAATAGAGACTCTGCGTCTGCCTGTGGATAGTCGTGGCATATTGTGGCTAACCCATTTCATATCCAAACCTTCTTCAGATACTGCACGCGAGATCATCATTACCTCGCCCGCGCCCGGCACTGGGGTGGATAATCCCTTTACCATTATCGGCAATGTCACCATCGCGCCGTTCGAGAACAGCCTGGTTTACCACGTTTATGATATGAACTTGAACGAGCTGTCGGTGGGTCCGCTGATGGTGAACGCACCTGACATGGGCGCCCCAGGCACTTTCGAATTGACGCTTGACCTGTCCACGACAGGTTACAAGGGACCGATTTTCGTGACGATCAGTGACCTCAGCATGGCGGATGGCTCGATCCTGGCGATGGATTCAGTGATACTGGTCGTTAAATAAGCAAATCATACCGAAGGGACGGGATTGCAATCCCGTCCCTTTCTGGTTTAAAGTACAATAACGTCATGCCAAAAATGAAATTCTACGTCGTCTGGAAAGGGCGGCGCACCGGGATCTTCACCTCGTGGGAGGACTGTTCCGCACAGGTGTCTGGTTTCCGCGACGCGGAGTACAAAGCCTTCGAGAATCTGGTTGCAGCCGAGGCCGCTTATAAGGGAGCGTATTCAGATTACAAGGGCAAAGTAGGAACATCTCAGCAATGGTTGTTTTCCCCCGTAAAGCCGGTCCTGCCCTCGCTGTGTGTGGATGCCGCCTGCTCCGGCTCGCCGGGTCCGGTGGAGTATCGCGGAGTGGAGACGGAGACCGGGCGGCAGGTCTTCAGGCTGGGTCCTTACCCGGGCGGTACAAACAATGTGGGCGAATTCCTCGCCATTGTCCATGCGCTGGCGCGATTGAAGAATGATCAACTGGATTGGCCGGTTTATTCGGATTCTGGCACGGCGCTGGCATGGCTTAGATCCCGGCGCGTCAAAACCGATCTGCGCCGCAACACTACCAATGAAACGTTGTTTGACCTGCTCACACGTGGTGAGACCTGGCTGAGGGAAAATACCTATTCCAATCAAGTCCTGAAATGGGACACCGAGGTCTGGGGTGAGAACCCGGCGGACTTTGGCAGGAAATGACCAAGATGAAGTGGTTAACGATTCTGTTCATCCTGTTCATGCTTGCCATCATCCTCTTGGCAGATCTTGGAACCATCCCGGCACCGGTTAAAATGATCTATCGCTTTCCCAATGGCGACCGGGTCGGACATTTCATCTTATATGGTATCCTGACCTTCCTCGTTAATGTGACATTTCCACGACAGGTGCGGATCGCTCGGATGGATATTTTTTATGGTTCCATGGTCATCGCCGCTCTGGCGACTCTGGAAGAGTTCAGCCAGCTTTTCCTCCCGCACCGGACCTTCGACCTGATCGATCTGACCTTTACCCTGCTGGGCATTGCATGCGCGGATTGGCTTGTACGCCTTTTACGCAAACAACTGCCCGCTCATTAACCTGTAATCCACGGAGGTACTCCATGAAAACAGCTCTGTTGATTGTTGACATTCAGAATGATTATTTCCCCGGAGGCAAGGGGGAGCTGGAAGGTCCGCTCGAAGCAGCGAAGAAAGCCCGTCAGCTGCTTCAATGCTTTCGTGAGCACCAGCAACCGACCGTCCACATCCAGCATATTTCCACCCGCCCCGGCGCGACCACATTTCTCCGAGGCACGGAGGGTGCGAATATCCACGACTCGGTCGCCCATTTTGAAGGGGAGCCTCTGGTGCAGAAGCATTTCCCTAATTCCTTCCGCGAGACCCAGCTGCTCGAGCTATTAAAGGGCTGGGGGACCGAGCGCATCATCGTCTGCGGGATGATGACTCATATGTGCGTGGACGCTACCGCCCGCGCCGGCGTGGACCTTGGCTTCCAGCTCATCCTCGCGGCTGACGCCTGCGCCACCCGGGCTTTGACTTATGGCGAAACGAAAATCCCGGCCGAGCACGTGCATAAGGCCTTCCTGGCCGCATTGAAATCATACGGTCAGGTCCTGACCGTTGAAGAGATCATTACCCACCTTGCTATGGAAATGACAAAATCGTGAATCCCATGACGACACTGGATCCTGAACGACAGAAACAAGCCAAAGAATATGCCCGCCTGCGACGCCGTTTGTGGCTGGTGGATACCGCCATCACAGCCGTCTATGCCCTGGCCTGGTTGTTCCTCGGCTGGTCGATCGCTCTGAACGGCTGGCTCTCCAGCTTCACCACCAATCCATGGATGCTGGTCCCTGCCTTTGCAGCGGTCTTTGGCGGGATTGCGTTTTTGTTTGACCTGCCGCTCAGTTACTACAGTGGATTTGTTCTGCCGCACCGCTATGATCAGTCCACGCAGACTCTCAAGGATTGGGTTCTGGATCAGCTGAAGGGTATGGCAATCGCAGTACCGCTTGGTTTGATCCTGCTCGAAGGGGTTTATGCTTTCCTGCGCACTTTTCCCGAGACATGGTGGCTCTGGACGGCGGGCGGGCTGCTCCTCGTCCAGGTGATCCTCGCCAACCTTGCGCCTGTGTTGATCGCCCCCATTTTTAACAAATATATCCCTCTCGGCGAGGAACATGCCGAGCTGGCAGAGCGGTTGATCAAACTGGCCGAACGCGCCAATACAAAGGTCAAGGGTGTGTTCAAATTCGACATGTCCCGCCGCACCAAGGCTGCCAATGCCGCGCTGACCGGCATCGGCAATACCCGCCGGATCGTGCTGGGCGATACCTTGATCAATGAATTCACGCCGGATGAAATCGAGACGGTCCTTGCCCACGAGCTGGGTCATCATGTCCACAAGGACATCCCGCTGCTGATGGCTTTCGGGACCGTGGTGACACTCATCGGGTTGTATCTTGCGTCGCTGGCGATGAACTGGGCGGTGGGATATTTCAGCTTCGCGAGTATTGCCGACCCGGCTGCCATGCCTGCACTGGAATTGATGCTCGGCGCATATGGATTAATCTTGATGCCTCTGGAGAACGCAGTCTCGCGCTGGCGCGAGCGTATGGCGGATGAGTATGCGCTGCATGCCACCGGGAAGAGCGAGGCATTTGCTTCCGCATTCACGCGGCTGGCAAACCAGAACTTGGGCGAAGTGGATCCGGAACGCTGGGTGGTGGTGGTGTTCTATTCCCATCCGCCGCTGGGGGAGCGCATTGAGATGGCGAAGGGCTGGAGGAATTAGATCCATGCGATTCGGGATTTTTGGGTCTGGCGGAGTGGGCGGATACTTTGGCGGGCGGTTGGCGCAGGCCGGGCATGATGTCACTTTTATCGCCCGAGGGAGGCATCTGGCCGCCATGCGGGAAAGCGGGTTGCGGGTGGAGAGCATCCTGGGGGATTTTGTCGTTCAGCCAGTCAAGGCGACGGATGACCCGCATCAGGTCGGAATCGTGGACGTGATCCTGGTCGCCGTTAAAGCATGGGATATTCCGGTGGCAGCGGAAGCGATGAAGCCGATGGTTGGAGAGGACACCATCGTCGTTCCGCTTGAAAACGGTGTGGACGCGCCTGAACAGCTTGCGTCATCGCTTGGGGGTCAACATGTTCTGGGCGGGTTATGCGGCATCTCGGCATTTATCGGCGCACCGGGGGTCATCCGGCATGTCGGCGTGCAGCCTTATCTTGCATTGGGTGAGTTGGACCATCTCCCCTCGAAACGGGTGGAGACTCTGAAGGAGATTTTTGTTCGTTTGGATGGGATCAGCGTCGATACCCCCGGGGACATTCACAAGGCGCTATGGGAGAAATTCGTTTTTATAGCCGCAGTGAGCGGGGTGGGCGCTGTGACACGCCAGCCCATCGGTGTCTTTCGTGCCGTGCCGGAGACAAGGGCTATACTGGTATGCGCGCTGGAAGAGACGGCGGCAGTTGGGCGGGCACGCGGGGTGGCGCTGGAGGAAAATACCGCTGATAGAATCTTATCAACGATGATTGACCGGGCGCCGGAAGGCATGATCGCCTCCATGCAAAAAGACATCATGGAAGGGCGTCCCTCCGAGCTGGAGGCGCAGAATGGTGCCGTGGTGCGCATGGGTCGGGAAGTTGGCGTCGCTACGCCGGTGCACGCATTTCTCTATGCCAGCCTGCTGCCGATGGAATTAGCTGCGCAGGGGAAAGCGTCTTAATCGAAGTAGCTCCCGCAATCTGCGAGAGTTCTTATTCACTGCTGAGTCGGGTCGTAAATGCCGCCGGAATATATTTTTATTCTGCCGTCGCCGTAACTGCCGATGCGTTCCAAACCGAAAAGTTGGGGCTGGTCTCCGCAGGTGGTGCAAATAATGACGCATGGTTTGAAGTTGGGATCCAGGTATCGTTCCAGTTCTGGATAAGTAACAATACTTTCGAGACGCATGCCGTTCTGTGGTGCGCCCAACAGCCACCAGTAGGCATACTCCAGATCGTTAGAGTCAAGCTTGAGCCCAATGTCTTGACAGCCAGTTTGCTTGACCTGCTTCATCGCATCGACGTAAGCGCTGCCCAGGCTGCCCCACACCGCAAACATGGTTTTCTCCGGGGGCTCGTTGAGAATGCTGCCCGTGGTGCAACCCGCCAGACAGGGTATGGTGAAAGGGTCATTCGAAGGCCGCATAGCGATCAGGGGGCGGGTGCGGTTAAAGAGCACCCAGGGAAAGGCGGCCAGCAGGAGAAGAATAGTCAATATATTTGGGAGCCACTTATCATTTAGCAATGAGACTGCAATGGCGATAAGAGGTGAACTTACAACAAACCACGGCAACTCTAAACGAATTATGAAGTCATCATATCCAATAATCAGACTAAAGAAAATAAACATACCGGCAATTGCAGCAGCATATCCAAACACCGTGCTATCTTTTATTCTTTTATAGTTTATTAAGAGAAAAACAAATGCAGCAATGATCAATGACAAATGAAGGGGGTTGCCTGCAAAGTCCTCATGATTCCATGCCCAAGTCAGCTTCACGTTTTTCATGTTGGGGTCCATATTTTCCAAGTATTTTTTCAAGCCCTTGATCATATCGTTGTTCAAGTCATCACTTGGAGTGGCAAAATGGATTGCTGCATTTCTTATGATCGCTCCCGTCAGCAAGCCAACCCCTAATGACTGGGATGTCCTGGCAGTGACAAATTCTCTAGGCCCGAATATGCCCCCGTATGAAATGAAATTTCTTGACCAGTATCCCAGATTAATCGCCAGTACAAATAACGAGATGATGATTCCATATTGCATGATCTGCCGGAACGGGCGGTATAGTAGCCGGCCAATAACAAACCATATGATTAATGGGAATGCAAAAGGGAAAAAAGTGCCTTTGGTCTGCATCCCCATTCCCAGACACAGCCCATAAGTGACAATTTCAAGCCAACCGGTCTCTCTTTTGACTGCAGTCACTGTGAAATAAGTCAAGGAAGTCAGCCAGAATGCAGTCACATAATCGTTTTGTGTGCTGGTCGCTTGCAGAATTCCCATTGGTATGCTGATACAAAACGCGACGGCAAGCCATTGAATTTTATGTCCACCTCGCAGAAGTGCAGTGATCGCTGAAATACCAATTATTGATCCCAGCATACTTGTGAACTGCACGAGGTTGGCGAATTGATCGTTCCCCCACAATAACCTGAAATGGAGAATGGGTAATTCTGCACTGATCGGAAACGTCAGTTGCCATATATATGCCGTTGCATAGTGCTGTAATCCTCGATTTTGCGCCCAATGCATGACCCGGCTCATATGGTAGAAAAGTGAGTCATTGTTATTGGCGGGGGATTTTAGTGCTATGAAAAAGAGCAATACTAATATAATGGCTAGAATTGTTCCCGCTAAAATATCGAACCAATCTGGTTTTTTCCACCCGGCTTTCAGCGAATTGAATCCTTCATAAAACCAGCCCTTTTTCCAGCCGATGATGATTGCTGCGACCAGTGCCAGTCCCCAGAAAAGTGCCAGCCAGAGGGTTGTCAACGCATGGAACAGGCTTAAGAATTCTGACACCAGCACCATGTAACCACCCATGAAGGTGGCAGACTGCAGGAATGCCATGCGCCAGTCCGCCAAAGGTGTGCGCTGGCGGGCGTGGAATCCGGTCAAGTTAAGAAAAACGACGATGAAAATCGCCGGCAGGAGGAGTATGAGCATCTGGTTTGTCTAAGAAACCCTCAAGGAGGTGATTTTCTACAAATTCTTATTATGGTCCTGTTTCCGGTATTTGTGTAAAGATAAGCATTATTCTATTTTTCCCAATCACGCCGGTGCCACATGATCGCGATGACGACGATCACCACCAGCAGCGTGCCCAACAACAAGATCATATTCGTACTGCCGGGGACCATCTCAACCTCTGGCAGGTGTGTAACCATTGCTGTTGGCGTGGCAAGGGCAGGGGTGGAGGTAGGCAACACCTGCCCCCATGAGTAAGTGGGAGGCGTCAAAGCAGAGCTTCCAATGGCGAGTGCTAATCCAATGAAAATCAGAAATACGGGACGTAATTGTTTGATCTTTGACATGACATCAGCTTGAGTTTGATGTATAGTAAGTATAACATGATGAAATCATCCGAACTTTCTGTTAGAAATATTTTATTTAGAGTATAATTGCCCACTTGGGTGGGATAACCTCCTAAAAGAAAGCGGGCTGACATGAAACGCTACTTCGCCATATTGCTCATCGCGCTGTTCGCAACCATCACAATGTTCATTGGCAGCGTTCAAGCCAGTTCCTATCAGCCCCAATCTTCCGGTCCGACAGAAACGCCTCGTACGCCTTCGCCGGAAGTTTTAATTCAAGGTGCAATCCTTTATGATCGCTGGTATTCCGCCCTCGGCAAGGAAGCCCCTCCCGGAGATATGCCTATTTGGAGCCGACAGAGCACGAACTCACGCTCCGGACTCGATACCTGGCGTTGCGTAGAATGTCACGGCTGGGATTACAAAGGCGTTGAGGGAGCCTACGCCAGCGGCTCGCACAAGACCGGCTTCCCGAATGTCCGCAAACTGGTTGCCGATTTGAGCGTGGCCGAAATCATTGCTCATTTACATGGTTCAAAAGACCCTGCGCACGATTTCTCTAAATATATGGACGATGCGGCGCTGACCAAAGTGGCTCAGTTTCTCAAATATGGCCTGATCGATGATGACCAGTACATTGATGATATTTCCCTAAAAGTAAAAAATGCAGACGTTGACCATGGCAAGCAACTTTTCGATCAAACTTGCGCCAATTGTCATGGTGCGGATGGTATGCAGATCGTTTTCCGTACTGAAGGCATCAATGAATATCTTGGTTCTGTCGCCAGTAGAGACCCCTGGCGTTTTCTCCACCGCACGCGTTTTGGCGTAGCCGGTGCGGATATGCCGGTCGGCGCGAAGCTGGGGTGGACAGCGGAGGATGGGCGGGATGTGCTGGCGTATGCCCAAACATTGCCTGTTGGTTTAGCCACTCCATCACCGGAACCTGCTTCCGCTCATGAGACTCCGTCGGCACTCGTCGGAGGGCCACCTTCAAAAACGGTATTTGGAGGAATATTTACCGGTCTCGGGTCTGTTTTGTTGGTCTGCCTGGGTTCCGCAGTGTTCCTGGGCTTGCTTTTGGGTATTGGCGCGCTGGTCGTTTCAGCACTCCGCAAACGCTGAAAGAAGCGAGTACGCATGTACGATGTTATTTGCAGCTCGAACCGCAACCGTTTGGCGGAGGCCATAAAACCGACAGTATGGCATCCCGTTCGTCGGGTGGTGCTCGATGAAGTCTGGTCCGCGTTGTGGTTTCGTCGGAGCGTACAGTCCGCCAGTAAACGGGCGAAATTATTGGGTTCGTTTTTGATGATAACCACATAATCTCCAGGAGAACATGATGGGTGAGAAAATCATCAAGTTTATAAAGCACCCGCTGGTTTTGATCGGGATCGGCTTTTTTGTGATTGTCATTTTAGGCGGTGCTGCATACGGGTTGAAGATCACCCAGACGCCGCCTCCCCAGCCAATCCAGTTCCCCCATAATTTGCATGTTGGGCTTGGCGTCCAATGCCTGTACTGTCATCCCGGCGCATTGACCAGTGCTGAGCCTGGCCTGCCAACCATTTCCAAATGTTGGGCTTGCCACGGGCAGCTAAAGAAATATTTCGATGCAAACGGTAACAGTGTGGCACCTTTGCCGCCCCGGCTCCAGATCCTGAAGTCGTATGTGGACAAGAACCAGGCCATTCCCTGGGTGCCGGTGGCACAAGTGCCGGATTTTGTGCACTTCAACCACCGTCCCCATATTGCCGCTGGCTTGAACTGCGAGAACTGTCATGGTGAAGTCAGCAAGGAGTCCGTGTATGAGAATCCGCAAGTGATGAACATGGGCTGGTGTCTCAACTGCCATCGCACAAGTGCGGGGGATGATCAGGAAAAGCTGGTCAAACTGACGGATTGTGGGACGTGCCATTACTAAACCGGGTGCGAAAGGAAAAATTATGAGTGAAAAGATTTCCCGGCGTGATTTTCTAAAACTGGCTGGAGCGGGGACTGCGATTACAGCAGTCCTGACCGGCTGCGGCCCTGCCTCACGCTACGTTGTGCGCGAGCCCTACACCAAAATGCCGGAATACACCAATGTCGGCAAGAGCACTTATTTTGCATCCTTCTGCCGAGAATGCGCGGCAGGCTGCGGTATTGTCGTGCGCACTTTTCAGGGGCGCGCGCTTAAGATTGAGGGCAGCGCCATTCATCCCGTCAATCTAGGTAAGACTTGCGCGCGCGGTCAGGCCGCTGTGCAGGGGCTGTATAACCCCGACCGCATTCAAAAACCAGGCAAGCAGGCCAGCCGCGGTTCAGGCAAATTCAGCGATGTGAGCTGGGATGATGCGGTCAACGTTGTAACGCAGGCTTTGAAAGGTGATCCGGGCGGGATTTACTTCCTGATGGGTCTTGCACCCGACCATCTGTTTGATCTTGTTTCAGATCTGGCCAAAGCCCTGGGCGCCCCTGCGCCCCTGCGCTACGGAGCGCTGGGCATGTTCGACGCGCGCGCCACATTGAGCAAGGCGTCTGAAGATGTCTTTGGTACAGTCGGCCTGCCCTTCTTCGATCTGGGTTCCGCTGATGTGGCTTTCTCCTTTGGCGCGAACTTCCTCGAGACATGGGTTTCACCGGTAGCTTACACACGCGGATATTCCAACTTGCGCAAAGCCAAGCCTGGGCGGCGTGGCTATTTTGTGCAGTTTGAGCCGCGCATGTCGCAGACGGCCATGAATGCGGATGAATGGATTCCGGTTGTGCCCGGCACCGAAGGCCAGGTGGCGTTGGCTCTTGGCCGGCTCGTGGCTGAGGCACGCGGCGGTTCCATCCCGGCGGCGTTCACCGGCGTGGATGTCAAAACGGTGGCGCAGGCTTCAGGTGTTTCCGAGGACGATTTGACGCGACTGGCGAACATCTTCTCCGGCGGCGAACATCCCATCGCCATCCCCGGCGGATTGGCCATGGGCCAGACCAACGGCCTCGACACGGCAAAAGCTATCCTGGCATTGAATGCCTCGGTCAACAACATTGGCCTGCCCGGCGGCTTATTCATGACTCCCTCGACAGGAGTCTACGAAAATTCATATCATCGCCCGGCCAACATTCAGGAGATGGGCGATTTCGTCAATGCGCTTAAGTCGGGCAAGGTCAAGACATTGTTCATCCATGGCGTGAACCCGGTCTTCGAACTACCGGCGAAAATGGATTTCAGGGACGCGCTCAAGAGCGTTCCGCTGGTCATCTCGTTCGCATCCTTCCCGGATGAAACCGCCATGGAAGCGGATTACGTTTTCCCCGATCACACGCCACTCGAGGCCTGGGGCTACCAGCGCGTATGGAACGGTACCGATCGCGCCACGCTCTCAGGCGCGCAGCCGGTGGTTGTTCCGTTCTATGACACGCGCGCCACTGCCGATGTTTTGCTGGCTGCGGTGCAGGCAGCGGACGGCGCTGCTGCCACAGCGTTGCCATACAAAGACGAAGTGGAATTCATGCAGAATGCTTTGCTCAAACTGGTGCAGGCTGATGGCATTTACTCTGCGCCGGAGATCAAAACCTTCATGGCGTATTTCCAGCAGCATGGCGGCTGGTGGCAGGCCCAGGCCGGCCTTGATACGATGGAAACCAGTGTGCTACAGAATGCTCTCAGCGTCGATGCGCCAGAGTATGTTGGCGACGGCGACTTTTATTTGATCCCGTTTCCCTCGCCGATCCTGGGTGACGGTTCGGGCGCCAATTATCCCTGGCTGCAGGAAACCCCCGACCCTTCCACAACAGTCACGTGGAACTCGTGGGTGGAGATCAACCCGAAGACTGCCAAAGAACTTGGGTTGGAAAACGATGATGTGGTGTTGATCACTTCCCCGGCCGGGGCGATAGAAGCCTCTGTTTATCAATACCCGGCTATTCGTCCAGACACAGTCGCCATCCCCTTCGGGCAGGGTCACACCGCTTTGGGTCGCTATGCGGAGGGACGCGGAGTCAATCCAGCCACCCTATTTAGCCTGAAATTTAATCAGGCAGGTGATCTGGCTTTTGCGGCGACGAAAGTGAAAATTGAGAAAACTGGGCGCCAGCGCCCGTTGGCCCGTCTGGAAAGCATTATAGGCGTGTATGGCGATGGGCTTAAGTAGAGGAGTGTGAGCGATGGATTTGGTGAAAATGGCGAAAGGTGAAGAAGAATTGCAGGGTAAGTGGGGACTGGTCATCGATCAGGACCTGTGCACGGGCTGCCAGGCCTGTGTGACCGCCTGCGCAATGGAAAACAATATCTCTTTTGTTGGCGAGGAGGATGTTGCCTACGGGCGCAGTATGCACTGGATTCGCATTGAGCGATTCTGGGAAGGTGAATACCCTGATGTAAAGGCTACCCCATTCCAACCCATTGGCTGTCAGCAATGCGGGCATGCCCCTTGTGAGCCAGTCTGCCCGGTTATGGCCGCCCAACATAGCGAGTCGGAGCAGATCAATTTGCAGGTTTACAACCGCTGCATTGGCACGCGTTACTGTGCCAACAACTGTCCCTATCAGGCGCGCGTCTTCAACTGGCGCGATTGGGATCGGCCTGATCCTTTGAGCAACCAGCTCAACCCGGATGTGACTGTCCGCCGCCGCGGTGTCATGGAGAAGTGCACATTCTGTGTGCAGCGCATCCTCCGCGTGGAGGATGTTGCCAAGAGTGAAGGACGTGAAATTAAAGATGGCGAAGTGGTACCTGCCTGCGCCCAGGCCTGCCCGGCAGATGCAATTGTGTTTGGCCGCCTGGACGATCCGGAAAGCCGCGTCAGCAAACTGACCCGCAACAGCCGCAAAACCATCCTGCTTGAAGAACTTGGTACCCTTCCGAGAGTGACTTACCTGAAAGGAGCCGCGAACCATGTCTGAAATGACCGGTTCCTTAGCGCACGCCGGGGAGCAGCACGAAGACCCGCGTGTTGAGCACCTGATGCTCGATCCCAAGCCGCGTGGCGAGATGAACGCCATGGTGATGGATTCGATGCTGACCACCAGTTGGAAGTTCTGGGTGGTGGCGGCGTTCCTGGCCGTGATTGTCGCTGTCTGCTTGTTTGGAGCCTGGGGCTACCTGATTGCCAACGGTATGGGCGTGGCAGGTATCAACCGCCCAGCGTACTGGGGCATTTTCATCGTCAACACCGTGTTCTGGATTGGCATCAGCCACGCCGGGACGTTCGTCTCGGCCCTGCTGCGCGTCTTCAAGGCGGAATTCCGCCGCCCGTTTACGCGTGCCGCCGAACTGATGACCACTTTCGGCCTGGTGCAGGCCGGTTTGAGCATCTTCTTCCATCTTGGCCGCGTCTGGCTGGCCTACTGGATGTTCCCCTTTCCCAACGAGCGCGGGCTGTGGCCCAACTTCCACTCACCGCTGGAGTGGGACTTCCTGGCGATCAACACCTACCTGCTGGCCAGCACCATGTACCTGTTCCTGCCGCTCATCCCTGATCTGGCGATGGCGCGCGACCGCTCCACCAGCTGGCGCAAAACCCTGTACCGCATCCTGGCGCTTGGCTTCCGTGGCACTGAAGGTGAATGGACTCACCTGCGCACCGCGATGAGTATCTTTGCCTTCGCCATCCTGCCGGTCATGTTCTCCGTCCATACCATCGTGGCGTGGGACTTTGCCGCCGCCACCCGTCCCGGCTGGAGTTCGACCATTTTTGGCCCCTACTTTGTCGTCGGCGCGCTGCATTCCGGCATCGCGGCAGTGGCGATGGTGCTGGTGGTGATACGCGCAACGATGAAGAATATGAAATACTTCATCCGTCCCGAACATTTCGACGCGCTCGGCAAGTTGATGCTGGTCGTCTCGATGGCCTGGGCCTATTTCTTCTTCAATGATTACATCGTGCAGTGGTACGGCGGCGACAAGTGGACGAAGATTTTGCTGGATTTCCACGAAGGCGGTCCACTGAACTACGTCTGGTTCACCATGCTGATCTGCAACCTTGTTGTACCCTGGCTGCTGTTATGGAATAAAAAGATTCGCAGGACGCCGTGGGCGTTGTTTATCATCGGCTTGCTGATCAACGTAGGCATGTGGTGTGAACGTTTCGTGATCATCCCGTTGTCTCTAACCATCAACCGCATGCCCTTCACCTGGCGTCTTTACAAACCGGGCATCGAAGTCCCGCTTGGCATTGGCACCCTGGCCTTTTTCATCCTGCTCTACATGCTCGCCTCCCGGCTGATCCCGCTGGTTCCGGTCTGGGAAGTGCAGGAAGGCCAGCTGGCGCACTCATTGCGCAAGTTCGGTAAAGAGGCAGTGGTTACGGTCAGCGATCTGGAATAGAAGAGGAGTAAACCATGGCTGAAATCAAGACTCTTCTGGCTGTATTTGTGGATATCGACCCGGCCGCCCATGCAATTGACAAATTGCGCGAGCTGGGAGTCAAGGATGAACAGATGAATGTCATTTCCGGCATCCCGGTAACTGAGGCGATGCTGGGCCGCCCGCGTCAGTGGACAAACGTCCCGCGCCTGGCAATGGGAGGCGCGGTGGCAGGTTTCTTGCTGGGCGTCTTCCTCGCCACAACGCCCCTGCTGTACCCGTACTACGTTGGCGGGCAGGCACTGGTGCCGATTCCTCCCAGCATTGTGGTCATTTTTGAAATGACCATGCTCGGCATGCTGATCGCAACTTTCCTGGGTGTCTTCCTCGACAGCTATTTCCCGTCCTATTCACCGAAGGAATATGTACCTGAGATCAGCGATGGAAAAATCGCTGTGCTGTTCGCCTGCCCCGCCCTGGATGAGAAAATTTTCGAAGATGCCATGACCGCTTTGGGTGCTGAGTCGGTAAAGGTCGCGGAGGCGCAAAAGCTATGATCAAACGAATTGGCTTCCTGATCGTCGCCGTATTGGTACTCCTGGGCGGGCTGATGTTGTTCGCCTACGATGTGATCAAGATCGACTGGGTCAGCTTTATGGAGATCCAGCCATCCTACGGCGTGATGGAAAAACCCCTGCCAGTTCCGGCTGATTCTATTCCAGTTGAAGGCCCGGCTTACATCGCTGGTATGGGTGCTCCTGCCAACCCTGTCCCCGCGGATGATGCTTCAGTATCGCGCGGCAAAGAGTTGTACACGATCAACTGCGTGATTTGCCATGGCTCACAGGGCAAGGGCGATGGCCCGATTGCTGCATTCATTGTGAACCCGCCTGCCAACCTGACGGGCGATGCTGTTTCAAGCTTGAGTGATGGCTCCATGTTCCTCACTATCTCACGCGGTGTCGCGGGACGCATGCCCAACCTGAACGAGAACCTGACTGTCCGCGAACGCTGGGATGTGGTCAATTACATCCGTAAGGTCATTCAGGCCCAGCAATAGGGGAGGCACATGAAATGAGTAACGATGTCCGGAAAATAATTTTTGGGACGCTGATCGGGTTCCTGACCATGCTGACAGTCTGGGTGGGATTCCTTTTTTTGATCGGGTGCGGCGGTTCGCTGGATTGCGCTAAAGCGGAGCCAACACCCGTGCGCACCTCCATCCCGACTCTGATTCCGGCGACTTTGCCTGTTTTGCAGGAAGTCAACCAGGGGGGGCAAGCCAAGTGCAGCGTCGCGGGAATCGACTTGCTCGCCACCTGGGTCAACGCTCACTATCCTGAGAAAGATTCATTCGACTTTACCGATGTCCATGGCCAGACATGCACCGGCACGTATCAGAAGGATATTTATCCGCTCTTTCATGAAGGCAATCTCTGGTATAACGGCGCGCTGTCTTGCGCCTCATGCCATAATTCTGACGTGGCCAAAGCCTCCGCTAACATGGATTTGAGCAGTTACCAGGGCATATTGATGGGCGGCAAACGCCCGTCGCCCGATGCCAGGGGCGAAGATATTCTTGGCGGCGGTGTCTGGCTAAGTTCCAAGCTTTATGACGTGCTGGTGGTGGCGAAGAAGATGCCATTTGGACGCCCTGCAGATCTTGATATCACCAAAGTGCTTGTTTATGCCGGGTCCGTCAAAGCAGCTGGCGGGGCGGCTGCTACCCCGCCTGCCGCTCCCGAAGTAGCGCGTCCATCTAATCCGGGCGGGCCCGGTGATGCCGTGAACTTGACGGGTGATCCGGCTGCGGGCCTGGTCGTTTATACGGCCAAGTGTGCAGAATGTCATGGCACTGAAGGCAGGCAGGGCATAGACAATCCCGGCTCGGAGGATGGTACAGTGCCGCCAGTCAACCCGATCGATTCGACCTTGATCGATCCGGTCTACAAGACTTACGCCACGAACATTGACCTGTTCATCCAGCATGGCTCGACGCCTGCGGGCAGCGCACCAGCCAAATTGATGCCAGCCT
>JBGPQJ010000035.1:0-21422 GCA_041488995.1 Anaerolineae bacterium | reverse complement strand
GGGAAAATGTCTGGTCGCGGGCTCGGCTTTAGCGGTGGTACCATCGACAAAATGGAATCCATCCCCGGCTACCGCGTCAACCTCACGACCGAGGAATTCAAACGCCAACTGAAAGAGATCGGGGTTGTGCTGACCGGTCAAAGCCTCGACCTGGCGCCCGCCGATGGCAAGCTGTACGCTCTGAGGGATGTCACCGGGACGGTGCAATCCATCCCATTAATCGCCTCGTCTATCATGAGCAAGAAAATCGCTGCTGGCGCCAATGCCATTGTGCTAGATGTCAAGGTGGGTCTGGGAGCGTTCATGCAAACACTTGATGAAGCCCGGTTACTTGCCGGTACTATGACGAAAATTGGCGAAATGGCTGGGCAACAGGTGAAGACATTGCTTTCCGATATGAACCAACCGCTTGGCTGTGCAGTCGGCAACGCCATCGAAGTCCGCGAAGCAATCGATGTTCTGCATGGTGGCGGACCGGCAGACTTCCGTGAACACTGTCTGGTGGCTAGTGCCCATATGCTGCTGCTGGGGAAACGCGCCGTTACCCTCGAACTAGGCCGGGTTATGGCGGAGCAGGCTATCCATAGCGGTGCGGGCTGGGAGAAATTCCGCCGGCTGATCATCGCTCAGGGCGGAGATGCGAGTATTGTGGATAACCCAGACCGACTTCCGACAGCCAGACATGTGGAGGTTGTAAAATCCCCTCGCAGTGGATTCCAGTCTCAAATTCACGCCCGGAGGATTGGGGAAGCGGCAGCCCTCCTGGGGGCGGGTCGGGCGAAAAAAACCGATCCGATTGACCATGCGGTGGGCATTGTGGTTCATCACAAGGTGGGGGATTTTATCGAGCAGGACGCGCCTCTGTTTACCATTCACGCCAATGACCTGACGTGCGTCGACGAAGTCCGGGCGCAGGTACTCACCGCGCACCAATGGCATGACCAACCTGTCGAGCCTTTGCCATTATTCTATGATTGACAAATATGAATTTGCCTATACTTACAAATTCCTTAGGGTCAAATTTGGTGAAACAGATGTGCGAAAAATCGTTATAATTAATTGAATCAATGCAGTCAGCATCATAATCAGGTGGTGCGGACCACACACGAGGAGTGTGCGAATGGCTAAAATTCCTTTGAGAGCCTATAACCGTGAAAACGAGGGTTTGATCGACCAGGGTCAAACTCTGGAAGCTGTGGCACACTGCCAGCATATCCTAAAAACTTTTCCTAAATGCCTCGATACTTACAGATTATTAGGAAAAGCCTACCTCGAGTTGCAACGATTTGCGGAAGCCGGTGATATCTTTAATCGACTTTTACTGGCCGTGCCGGAGGATTTCATCGCCAACCTGGGGATGAGCATCATCTACGATGATCAGAAAAACCTTGATGCAGCCATCTGGCATATGGAACGTGCTTTCGAGACCCAATCCTCAAACCCTGCCATACAGGGTGAATTGCGCCGGTTGTACAACCGCCGGGACGGCATGGAACCCCCGAAAATCCGCCTGACGCGCGGCGCTTTAGCCCAAATGTATGCCAAGGGTGACCAGTTTCCACAGGCGATTGCTGAAATCAGGTCCGTTCTGGCTGAAGAACCGCAGCGAATGGATTTACAAGTGCTGCTAGCTCGAGTGTATTACCGTGCCGGGCAGAAAGTGGAGACTACTGAAATTTGCACCAGCCTCCTCAAACGTTATCCCTATTGCCTGGATGCCAATCGCATACTGGTTGAAATCCTGCCTGGCACATCGCGCGCTGAGAATACTCAAGTTTACCGCCATCGCGTTAACATGCTCGACCCATATTCTGCCTTCGCCACGCCCACAATTTTCAACGCTGCTGAAGTCGCGGATGCTGCTGTGACGATTGAGCGTCTTATATACCAGCCGGATGCCTGGGCTCCCGCCAATTATGGTTTGGAGAGCGTCAAGGAACAGGCTACACCGGAATGGCTTAACACAAAAGAAGCGCCTGCCGGCGAGGAAACACCCATTGAGCCCGTCAGCGAAGAGAATATCCCTGATTGGATGAAGGCTGCCGGTTGGGCAGCGACTTCCGCCGCAGCAGTCGAGGCGGTTGAACGCGCTTCCGCCGGGTCAGTTGTTCAGCCGGAAACGCCCGTGATTTCCGATGAAATTACATCCGGGGAAGTCCCTGACTGGTTGAAAATGATGGCACCTCCTGGCGCATTGGATCAAGCCACACCCGAGACTGGTCCTGAAACATCCATGTCAAACGAGGATATGAAGTGGCTGGAAAGTCTTGGAACGCCCGGGGTGAGTGCGCCGGCTGAACAGCCCGAACAACCCATGGAACAACTTCCACAAGACAGTTCGTCAGCCCTGGGTGGAATCATTGGTGCTGGCGCGGCAGTTGGAGCCATGTTTGCAGCCCGGAAGGAAGAGGAGCAGGAACAAGGCAGTGCACTGCCCCCCGCTCAACCTTCGGAAGAAATACCTGACTGGTTGTCGAAAATTGGTGGACCAACTGCGGATGCTTCATTCGCCACTCAGGCTCCTGGCGCCCAGCCTGCTGAGGAATTACCGGATTGGTTGACTGGTGTGACTGCCAGACCTGCAGGCTCGGAGGTGTCCGATCAGCCTCATGCCGGGTTGGCTGATTCCGAACTACCGGATTGGCTAAAGAGTGCGGATGAAGGTGGTGCGCCTTTTGATCAACCGCTGCCATCCGTGCAAACTTCTCCCGGTCCAGTCCCTGCTGCTATGGGGTCAGGATTGCCTGTATCAGAGGAGGATGCCTTTGCCTGGCTCGAATCGCTGGCTGCGAAACAGGGTGCAAAACCCGAAGAACTTCTCACCAAACCGGAAGACCGCCCTGGTGAAACTCCCGACTGGCTCGAAAAAATTAGTGAAGGAGAGAAACCTCATGAACCGGGAATCGGGGTAGCAGATGTTGGCGTCGCTGCCGGGGCAGCTGCGGCGGCTGCATCGCTTTTTGAAGAGAAGAAAACCGAAGAAATCTCGGTTGCTCCCGTTGACAAAGAATTATTTGCAGCGCCGCCACTATCTACCGGTGCTGGTAAAGTAATGCCTGAGCAAGCCGCCCTCCCGACCGAAATACCGGCGCAAGCGATGTCGGATGATGATGCCTTCTCATGGCTTGAGTCGCTGGCAGCCCGTCAGGGAGCAAAACCCGAAGAATTACTGACCAAACCAGAAGATCGGGCTGAATCTGCACCGGAGTGGGCAACACAAATGGGCGTTGAAGCAGCGCTCGGTTCTGAAGGTCAACCGGTTGAGCCATCATCCGAAATGAAGACACCAGAAACAGTCCTCCCAGAATTGAGTATGGAGCAGCAAGGGGATCTTTCCTGGCTGCAAGCTATCGGGGGAGATTCGACAACCGGGGAACCGACCTTCGAAGAAGATATCTTCGCCCAGCCACCGTCTGAGTCCATCTTCGAAGAGAAGCCGGCTGTCATCGAACCGGTTGAGGGTACCCCGCTGGTGGAATCAGCAACTGCAGATGAAGTCGCTGAATGGCTGCAAAAACTGGAATCAGAAGATTTACCGCGCACGACAGAACCCGAACAGAAGTCCGCTTTTGTCACCGAAGAGTTACCTGACTGGTTGAAGGAAGAAGAACCTGCCGAAACGCCCAGCGCAGAACTGCCTGATTGGCTGCGCGGTGAAACAGGCGAACAAGCGGCTGCAGTGCCGGCATTACCGGCTGAATGGAAGCCAGAACTATCCCCGCCTGCAGTCACTCTTGAGGAAACCGCTGCCGAGGTAGTTCCGCAAGCGGAAAAGGTTCGCCCCCTGCGGACTGCCAAAGCACCATCCGCAACGGCCGAAAAAGATACGGCTCTCTTTGAAAATTCTCAATTGGAATTGCAACGAAGTAATCTCACCGAGGCGATGCAGGGTTATACCAAGCTCATTAAAAGAGGAAAAATGCTCGACGAGATCATCTTTGATCTGCGCGAAGCGCTCTACCGACATCCAGTGGATGTGGTTATCTGGCAGACGTTAGGCGATGCTTACATGCGCGCCAACCGCTTGCAGGATGCGCTGGATGCTTATACTAAAGCGGAAGAACTGCTCAGGTAATCATGTACCTGGCTGATGAGTGGTGGAATGAGGGGCGACCAACCCGTCGCCCCTTTTCTGTCAAAGATGTGCGAATCCGATTCCTGCGAAAACCGGCGATATGGTAAAATCTCGCCCTGAAAAATCACGTTGATGCTATGGAGGCACAAGTGGAACGATCTCTGGTGCTGGTTAAACCTGATGGCGTGCAGCGCGCGCTGATCGGCGAAGTTATCTCCCGACTGGAACGGCGCGGCCTGCGGCTCGTGGCTGCCAGGTTCATGGCGGTCAGCCATGAACTGGCTGAAGAACATTACGCCATTCATAAGGGCAAATCGTTTTATCCCGGGTTGCTTGCATATATCACGTCTGCGCCGGTGATGGCCATGGTGTGGGAAGGTCCCAATGCGATAGCTGCCATCCGTCAGACGATGGGCGCCACCCGGCCTTGGGAAGCTGCGCCCGGCACTGTCCGGCATGATTTTTCCCTGGAAGTAGGGCGCAACATTACCCACGCCTCCGATTCTTCCGAAAACGGCGAAAAGGAAACGGCGCTGTGGTTCAAGGAAAGCGAAATTGTGAGCTGGTCACGCGACATGGATAAATGGGTATTTGAGGAATAAGAACAGCATCCCGCAGAGAAATCTGCGGGATGCTGTTCTTATATATATTATTTATTGCAACCGAACCAGTACTTTGCCCTCGCCCCAGAGTTCTTCAAGTTTATAGAAGTTACGCTGCTCCGGAGCAAAGAGATGCACAATAACCGAGCCGAAGTCAACCACCTCCCAGCCGGCGACTCCTTCGCCCTCTTTGCGTCCTTTTTTGTGGTGAGTCTCCCGGACTTTGTCCATCACGCCCTTCGCGAGCGCATCCAGCATACGGTCGCTGGTTCCGGTGCAGATCACGAAAAAATCAGTAAATGATGCGATTTTCTGAATGTCCAACAGGATGATATTCTCGCCCTTCTTCTCTTCGAGGGCGTTGACAACGGTATGGGCTAGTTCGAGAGGTTCCAAGATTTGTCCTTTTTGAATTTGCTATGATAATGTTGCGGAGAACAGTCGCGTATAGACTGCTCCGCTCGGCAGTAGATCGCTTTTGAACAAGTGAATGCCTTCCACTTGTGCGATACCGAGTGAACTGGTTTTCATGCTCTCAAGTGCGGCGCACAATGCAGTCAGCTCGGTTGAAGAAGCATTTTCGCGCACGCGGCCTAATGTCAAGTGGGGGGAGAAAAAGCGGTCATCAGGCGGGTATCCCAGTTTGGCGGTTGCGTTTTCGATCCCTCGCTGCAAGGTGGCCAGTTCGGGAGGCGCGTCCACGCCCAGCCAGATGACACGCGGGCGCCTGGGGTTCGGAAAGGCACCCAATTGCCCGACTGAGATCTGGAATCGTGGATGCAGACTCGCCTCGGTGCTGAGCATATGCTGAATCAGATCCACGTTAGAGGGAGAAACCTCCCCAAGAAATTTGAGGGTCAGGTGGATATTCTCAACAGAGACCCAGCGCACGCCGGACTTGCCTGACGTTTTTTGCAGTTGTCCAATGCTTCGGGAGATGGCTTTTTGAAGCTCGACCGGGAGTTCGATGGCAATGAAGGCACGCAGCATGCTCATGCGATGATCACCTGCCACCTCTGGAATTGTTCGTTGGATGCATTACTTGCATATCTTCAAATGAATATTGCCTGATTTTACTGGATGTAGTGCATTCCTTTATTAAAATTCTTAGGCTAAAAATAGCATATTTCCAATCAAAAGGCAAGTTAAAAGTTCACCGGTCTGCAGCGTACAGGCCGGTGTCGTGCTGGGAATTGCTGTGGGCGCGGGGGGACTCGAACCCTCGAACCTCATGTGTGTGATACATGCGCTCTAACCAACTGAGCTACGCGCCCCTGGCGGGCGAGATTATAGTCCAGGATACAGGCTTTGGCAAGGCTGGTTCAATGGCTCCCTTTCCATACCCGGGAAAATGCCCAAAAAGAGAGAAGATTAGGTAAAGGCTAAGGGGCCGGGAGGAAATCATGGGGATTGACTTTGCCGGCACTGGTATTCATCAACTCGAAGTGCAGGTGCGCGCCTGATGAATTACCCGTGCTGCCTATGGCTCCGATGACCGCTCCCTGACCGACACTTTCACCACAGACTACTGCGATGGAACTCAGGTGGGCGTAGAGCGACTGCCAGCCATTACCATGATCGATCATCACCATATAACCATAACCATAATCGTTCCAGCCGGAGTAGACAATTACTCCTGCGTCTGAGGCGAATACCGCTTCTCCAGTGTTTCCAGCTATATCGATACCACGGTGATTTATATCTGGACTGTAATCGAAGCCTGAGAGATAGTGTTTGGCTGAAGGCCAGATAAACGAACCAAAGCCCACCGCACCATCTGTAATCTTTCCGCATGCGCCAGCGCCCAACACCCGGGCGATGCCGGGATTTGTTCGGGTTACACCGATCGGGGCGCTCCAGGAGATGAACTGGCGCTTGCCTCCCGGGACAATCAGCCATGTTCCCACCTTTATATTGGGGTTGGAATAGTCGCCGATGGTCTCAGGGCTCAGATCGTTTGCTGGATAGCTGATAATGTCTTCGGGCTTGACGCTGAAAAATTTGGCGACACCGTTCAAACCATCACCAGGCTGCCACTGGTAGTAGGTCCCATTCACAGGGAGGATATTCAGTTTTTGACCAGGGCGCAGGTTGTGCGGGTCATCTTTGAGGGTGTAATAATTACCCCACAGTATCGTTTTCGGGTCTAGGCCGAAATTTTCAGCGATGCCGATGATCGTATCCCCGGCTTGGACTTCGTATTTGATGATTTCCTGACGTGGACGATCAGGGATGGTCGTGTGGATATTCGCTTCCCGTCGGATACCGACCAGGGCATCCAGAGGCATCTGCGGTATGTCTGCCAGCTTTACCGCCGGAGTGGCGGTTGATTCAGCTGCAAGGGCAGTACGAGGTTCGTTAACCAGCAATGTGTCAGCGTAAAAAGTTCGCATCAGCCAGACAACGCCGAGTACCAGCACGATGAAAGTTGCCGTTGTCCCAACGCGAAATATCGCCTCGCCTAGACCGATATTGGTGAGAGTCTCAACCCACTTCGATATTTGATTGGTTTGCGGTTCAGGAACCTGTTGCGGCTCTGCCCCATCCCCCTGGGCAGACCGTTCGAAATCTTCCGGGGATTGGTTATCCATTTTTACCTGTATTTCTATCCAGGTTGACCATCATAACATGTGGAAAATGGAGCGTCAAGCGCGTTACCTGACGTTACCCCGTTAGTTTTCTTAATGATGGATTAGAAAAATGGACTGCTCCGGCAGCCACCAGGCAGATCAATCCACACACAAACGCCGTGGTCGAAATCCCCGCATTTTGCGCCAGCCAGCCGATAAACAAACTTCCGAAGGGGGCTACTCCTTGTAATGCCCATAAATAGGTGCTGAAGACCCTTCCACGCAGCAGGTTGGGTACGTTTACCTGAATAAGCGTGTTCATCAAGTTGAGCTGGGTGACCGTCCCCCAACCAAGGATCAGCATCAGGACCAGAGCGGGAAACAATTTATTGACGAACGAAAGCCCGATCAATGCCAGGATGAAAGCAAACTGACCGATGGTCATCAAGAAACCCTTGCGCTTGATCCCGCTGAACGTGGCCAAGAAAAATGCGGCAATGAGTGCCCCGATTCCTTGCATCGCGTATAAGGCACTTGTCCGTGCAGCGATAGCTGACTCGGTTTGTCCAGAAACAACAAGCACATCACGTGCCAGGGCTGGGATTTGCTGCCCGAATGGAAAACCAAAGAATCCCAGTAACGCGGCCAGGAGAATTATCAGAGCGATGGCCGAATTCTGAAAAATGTAACGCTGACCTTCTTTGAATTCTCCCAAAAAATTGCGCGTTTCCTCGGTTTTATCGGTGTGAAAGACTCTATAAGGTGTGCGTACAAACAATAAACCGATGATGACAAACAGGAAACTTATTCCATTTGCAATAAAAGCCCAGCCTTCACCGCCTCCCTGAAAAGCGATTAGAAATGGAGCAAACATCAACGGACCGAGCACGCGTGCAGCGTTGAATATGGTCGCCTGGAGCGCGATCGCATTGGGCAGGACAGGTTTTCCTACCAATTCCACTAACATAGCCTGCCGGGCAGTGATTTCTATCGCATTTGCCACACCGAGGATGAATGCCAGAATGACGATTTGCCAGATTTGAATTCGGCCAGTCAGTGTCAGGAAGGCTAAAGAAAAGGCTTGCACCATCATCACACTTTGTAGAACGATGACCGTCTTGCGTTTATCAAGCCGTTCGACGAACACACCGGCAGGCAGCGCCAGCAGCAGGGTTGGCAAAGTAGCAGAAAAGCCGATCAAACCCAGATCAAAGGACGACCCGGTCAGTCGGTAGGCAAGGTAAGCCAAGGTGGTACTCTGCATCCATGTGCCGATGAGCGAAATGAACTGCCCGACCCAGAAAATCAGGAAATCGCGGGAAGCCAGAGCAGGGTAGTGGTTTGCAATGGATTGTTTAAAGGACATCTACAGGAACTATACACTCCAGGCGGTCATTGGCCGGGCTGTTCACCAAGGTGGACACTGGATGTGCAGCCATTTTTTCCGAGGGGTAAGAGATCAGCAGTTTTTTTAAGCTTTCCGGCGTACGTACTGCAGGATCGAGCCATTGCGCGTATGCATCTGGAGGCAAGATCACAGGCATGCGATTGTGGAGTGTTGCCATCAGGCTGTTCGGTTCGGTGGTGATAATGGCTGCTGAGTTTACATTCCCTCCATCCGGTGATTGCCAGGAATCCCACAACCCGGCAAAAGCAAAAGGCAGCCCTGACTGGAGGCGGATGAAATATGGAACCTTACTTTTCGTTCCCGGCTGCTGTTTCCATTCGTAAAATCCATCAGTCAGGATCAAGCACCGGCGATACTTGAAACCTGATCGAAAAGCTGGTTTCTCGCTGAGTGTTTCTGCGCGCGCATTGATCAGGCGTGAGCCGATCGCGGGATCCTTCGCCCATGAAGGAATCAACCCCCAGACGAAAAAATCAGCAGCGTTCATGCCATCGTTTGGGATTGCAAGAATCGGTTGCGATGGGGCGATATTAAACCGCGGAGCATATTTTTCAGGGAAAGTGAACTGCGGAAAAGCATCCTGCAGGTCAGCCGGGTCAACCGTAAGTGTAAATCGTCCGCACATGTTTGTCCTCTCACAGAAAATTAGCCGATGAATTCATAAATATACTTTCCCGCTCATTCTATCAGACAAGGTTTACATTTTTAGCCGACGGAAATCGCCGTCGCGCAATGTCATGCCAGAGGTGTCGAGGTATTCCATCAGCGGCAGAACATATTTCCGGCTGGTGTTGAACAGATCCCGCGCTTCGGCGACGGAAATCTGCCCTTTTTTTTCGATGTGAGCGCGGATTTTTTCCACCATCATTTCATAATCACTTTTACGGAAGGCAACATCGGGTGAGACTTGCACCAATTCTCCCATTTCTAACAGAGCTGCGTAGACGTCTTCACCCGCGATGGCTTGCATCTCTTTTACTGAGGGGGGCGCGAAAGGATTTGAGGCGCACAATCCCATTAGTTGCTTAACCAATACCTTTTGGTGGGGATCAAATTCAATATCATGACCGGGCAGGGAGACCCAGATACCACCTTCCAAAAGCTTATTTTCGGAGGTGAGTCTCTTCATGACCAGGTTGAATAATCGGGGGCTTACTTGAAGTTTGCTTTTTAATTCTTCCCTTGGCATGCCTCGCCGAAGAGGGAATTGCTTATGATAACTTTCCAACAAGTTTTGAATGCTCGAAACGAGCGATTGCCAGGATTGGCCTGCAATTACGATCAAATCGCTGGTGATTGAAATGCCCCCATTTTCAAGCAGAATTAATACGTTTTCATTCAATAATTCGGAAAAGGCTTCGGTTGCGGTTGCAGCATCCAAACGAGAGCGCGCTACGATATCTTTTACTGAGGCCGGACCAAGGGCAAGGCTGGCTTGTAGTAATACATCTGCCGGGGAACCTGCAAGCATCGATTCAAGCCGGTTCAATGTCGACTCATCAAAGCGTTTGTGACGGGTCTTTGGCTGAGGATCGATGATAACCCCGCCTCCCAGCGTTTCTGAGGGAGATGGGCGGCGTAAAATATACCGGTCACCACGGACAACCACCAGCGGTTCGCGAAGTTCGAGTTGCACCCAACCTTTTTCGCCGGGGTTGATTGATTCTGCGCTGAGGAGTCGCAGGGTGGCAATCGTTTCCGCGGTGCCGGCAAACAGTTTGACTTCAACTCCATGTTTTAGCGGTGAAATTGCATCAGGCAGCAGACGAAAATGGGCATCGATGCGGCGGGTCGGCAGATAATGTCCGGGGGTAACTACCATTTCGCCACGCGCGATATCCTCCACGCCTATGCCTGATAGGTTAACCGCTGTCCGCGAGCCCGGGAGGGCAGTCTCCTCTTTCTTTTTGTGAGTCTGTAATCCGCGGATGCGTCCTTTTTTCCCGGAAGGTAGAATCTGCACCTCATCTCCAAGAGACAGACGCCCGTCTATCAAAGTGCCGGTAACCACCGTTCCGTATCCGGCGACGCTGAAAACCCGGTCGATTGGCAGGCGTGGTCGGCCGAGATCGAGCCGGATAGGGGTGTTATGCAATATGATATCCAGAGTTGATAAGAGCCCATCGAGCCCCAGACCAGTTTTGGCAGAGACGCGTACGGAGGGTGCATCCTGAAGGGTTGTCCCTTTTAGAACGGCGCGGATGTCGCTTTCTAAGAGATCCAGCCAATCCGGATCATTTATTAAATCCACTTTTGTAAGGACGATGATCCCCTTTTGGATTTGGAGTAAGTCCAAAATAGCCAAATGCTCGCGAGTTTGGGGCATCACGCCTTCATCTGCGGAGATGATGAGCAACGCCGCATCAATTCCCCCGATCCCCGATAGCATGTTCTCAATAAAATCGCGGTGGCCCGGTACGTCGACGATGCCAATTTCCTCACCGCCGGGAAGGGTCAGCCAACCGAAGCCCAGGTCGATGGTCATCTCGCGCTCACGTTCTTCTTTGAGCCGGTCTGGATGAGTACCAGTGAGAGCCGCGATAAGGGTGGATTTGCCGTGGTCAACGTGACCAGCGGTGCCAATAACTCGCATCAGTTTCACCATTTAGGGGCGACCCACCAGCCCCCCCTAAACATCACTTGGTGGGTCGCGAGTGACCCATCACTCGCTCGAAATTCGACAGGAATTCATGTGACCAATTCATCAATTCCTGAAGGGATTTTTCAGTTGCATCGGTTGTCTGCTGAAGCAGATCAGCCTGGTTCTGGGTCGCATCATCCAGGGCGGCAATGCGTTCCGTGATTTTCTCGATATCTGCCCGGATTTCCCGATAAGTCTCGTCATGGGATAGTGTATAGTTTGTCCACCGTTTTTGGTCGTCAGCTTTAAAAGTGACCCATTCCTGCCGCATACGATCTTCGGCGAGGCGTTGCATCTCAGTTACTTCGTTTATTCGACGTTCAATGCGGGAGTTAAGTTCGTCAAAAGTCTCCTTTGATTTTTTCACTGCGCGGTTCATTTCATCAAGGTTCTGCAGGGTGTTTTCGAGCCCTGTCGCCTGTTTATTGAATATTTCGTAGCGATTCTGCATTTCTTTCCAGGCACGGTCTCGCTCCACCTGGACCAGAGATTGTTGTTCAATGAACATGCGTTGTGACTGCTTTCTTTCAGCCTCTGTTGCGAGCAATTCGTTAATGCGTGAATCGAGGTGTTTGATGGAATCAGAATTCACTTCATTCTTATCCCGTTGTTCTTCAACGCGTTTTCGCACGGATGCAACCTCGCCCTGCATATCTGAGACGCGCTTTACATCCTGTTTGCGATTTTCCTCCAGCATCTTTCCTGTATGCCGGACTTCATCGGCGGTGCGGGTAGAATCTTCGAGTTTACGTTCCAGGTCAGTGATGGCGCGGTTGAAACGAGTCTCTGCATCTGAAATGGACTGCACTTGCTTGCGAAGCTCAGTGATGACATCCAGATTCTTGCGTAAATCAGCAATGGATTTGTTCAGGTTTTCCACTTCCATGTGACGGCGTGTTTCCGCTTCCTTGTCAGTCTTCTCATGGCCTTTTTCTGCGTCTTCAATCTGCCGGGTCGAGTCTGCGCGTTGTTGTGACATGATGCCATCAAACTGATCCAATCGGGCTTTTATCGTGGAGAATTTGGAAACCTTGGTATCCAATTGCTTAATCTGATCTTTTGTGACGTTAAGATTGCCTTCGTAACTAGCCAGACGCTCTTGCAAAGCCGTTATAGTCGCTTTATCCTTGCGACGTTCCTCATCCAACCATTCCAACCTTTTGATTATCTGTTCTTGTTCCATGGGGGACCCTCCTAACGGGGGGAATTCTACAAACAAGTAGATTATAGCATGCAGGTCATTTGCCAAGACGTTCAAATACGGTTGGCAGGCTCACCAGCAGAAGTTGGGTCCATTGGGGGAATAAGCCGAACATTACGAGCGCTCCAAGACCTAAACCAAGCAAAATACGCTCCGACCAGGATTCGGAAGACTGCCAAAGTGTGTTTTCAGGAGCCATGACCAGGACTGCCAGTGTTCGCAAGGCGCTGACGGTGAGTCCCAAGATTCCAATCCCGAACCAGATACCCAATGGGACCGAACTACCCCCAATCTTGTCCCATAAAGAAAACTGGATAGGGAAACCGGCAAAAGGGACAACCCCTGCCAGAGAAAGAGTCGCCCCAATGATTGCTGCACTGACCAAGGGCAGGTGACGTGCCTGTCCTTTTATATCCGTAAATGCGAGCGAATGGGTATGCTGATGTAAAAGAGTCGCCGCCAAGGACCAAACACCCAATCCCAGTGCACGGGGGATAATGAGCAGGAAGACGAATCCCACGGCTGCCGCGGAGTTAGGCAGACTGATCGCCAGTATCGACATTGCGGTTGCAATTACAGCAGCATACCCCATAATGCGTCCCGCATGGCGTTCGAACATGACCCAAATCCCGGCTGTGACCATGGTTAGAATGCTGATAAATTGTAGAATTTCATATAATTGGCGCGCTTCGCGAAGAAAAGTATATCGGTCCAGAAACCTTAATCCAAAGAGCAAGCTGATGGTTGGAAACAACATCAAAACGAATCCCACCGCATAGGGAGGCGCTTCCTGGCAAATCATCGGAATCCAGGTATAAAATGGGAAGACCGCTAAGAGAAAAGCGAAGCCGAGACTTAATAGCACAGCGGCTTGAATGACGAGGCTGATGTCGGCCGGGCTTGCCTCCACTCCCGAGAGTAAGAATCCTGAAAATAAAATAAATGGCATCGCCAGCGTCTGGAAGATCAGGAAACGGATGACACCTCTTCCCGGCCTTTTATCCGGTGGTGCGAGAAGGGGAACGGCGATCAAGACAGCCATTTCTATAAGCAATGCCGCGTAAAGGAATGGTTCGACCGCCAGCGAACCGATTAGTAATGCGGTGATCATCAAACCCAATGGGACGAGCCTGTGAGCGAATTTGATTACAAACGAACCGAAAAACCAGAAAGAAATGATGCCATAGATTAAGACCAGAATGACCTGGTCTGATGAAGACAGGATGAACCTGCGTCCCAATATCTCAAATGTCGAAGCGATCCTGATGGAAATGTTCCCTAAAAGGATCGCCTGATCTATTGGAATGACAGCTGCCAGAATGCTGAGGATCAATGCAAGACTGCCCCCCAGAATGGCAGTCCATCGTTCTGAACGAATCGCCCAGAATAACACAGCCGCCACGACCGGTATTCCAAGCCAGATGACCGGGGCGCTCATTTGACTTCCTCCACCTGGCGTGCTGAATCCTCCGCATTGATGAGGTAGACCCCCACCAGCGCTAACCCAAGATTGACCACTGAGAGCAATGCCGCGACAAGCACGGAATTTTCGATGCTGGCGTAAAGGATTTCAAAACCACTCAGGACAGTTAGCATGCCAATGGTCACACGCAGAGGCTGGATGGTAATCCCGAGCTGCAGAATGCCCATCCCAATCAGGATCATTCCGCCATAACCCACAGGAAGACTGATGCCTGGAAGCCAGACGAGCAAACTGGGGGCAAAAGATGCAATTGCGATAATGACCAGGGCTGCGATGAACAACCGGAAAGTGCGTCCTTCCGGCCACGAACTATCCAAATATGTAAAATTCGGAAAACCTGATTGAGTCATCCCCAGAATGGCTGCGCTCATCCAACCGGTGATAAGTTTGGCAGCCGCCATTCCAGGAGGCCAGTGAGAGAGGACAAGCAGGAACATGCCACAATATTGGAGAGCAAGCAGAGCAAGACTTAACCGCCAGTCACGGACTAGCAAAAAAGTGACGGAAGTGATTAACGTGATCAGGACAGCAAGCCAGAGGATCGAATCAGGCATGGGTTACCCTATCTAGTATGAATAGTAGTGGCGCATAGCTCTTAGCGAATCAGCCCGCGAAGAATGGATATGAACACGACCAACAACAAGATTGTCCACAAGAAACCGCCATCCCCTTCAAAGGTTATAGAAAATAGTTCCAGCAAACGACTTATAGAGCGGAATATTCCCCAAAAAACTGAAGAAACTGAAACAACAACGGCAGTTGGACGATGAATAAAGCGTGAATCCAATGGACCCAGAAGGGGAATGCGAACCATTATGAAGCTAAGACTTACCGATATCACTCCAGCAATCAATCCAGGAATCCAAGCGCCGATTTGTCCGGCTCCAACCCACCCCATAATACCCAATAGAAGACTTGTTAAAACGAGTAGGATTAAACCCAGCGGATAAAAAACTTTCACCCAATTGGGCTGGTCATCCAGGCTGGCTTTGCCATCCAGTGTTGTGGACCGAACATAACCGCTGATGAGTAACCCCTGCAATGGCAGCAAGATGATCAGGGGTAACCAAGAAAATGATGAGTTGCTAATCCAACCAGTCGCGGTTAGCGAAAAGGGAAGGGCAGAAAGGCTGAATGTTGCCACCAAAATAATGATCGTCAACCACTTTTTACGGGCAGAATACAGGAAAAGCAAACCACCAATGAATAGAATGGAGCTTCCCCATGCAGCACTCCCAACAGGATCACCCCGCAACGACGCAACAATCGCCAGCGAAGCCAATCCTGTGATCCAATAAGGTTGTCCGGTCAATTCATCGGGAGAACGCAACCAACTAAAGGTTGCCAGGAGACCGATAAAGGCGATGACTAAGATCATGAGGGTCGAAACAAGTGGATTATCGATCTCCACCGGCAGGTGGGTAAGGAAAATCAAATTGGCAGCAGTCGAAACCAGGTAGAAGGTTGTATCATACCCACGTCGCAAGGCTGGGTCTTTCGAATAAGGGAGACGGATTAACATCGAGCTGGTGCGGAGGATGACCCCGAGCAATAAAAAAATGCTTACATTCGGCGGGACGGTGGAGAAATTAAAGGTTTGCCCATTGGATGAGCTAAGGATGCCTGCCCACAGTAGGAAACCCATACCCATCACCCGAGCTGAATAAGAGAATACCGCGCTTTCGGACAAGCGTGGTTCCTCGACTGCGCGCAGGGAACTTATTAATCCTGCAATATCAATCAGAGACCAGGCGATGACAAGGGTGAGGGGATTCTCGGCAAGGACGGCCAGCAAGCCGAGAATTGAAAGAAATAAAACCTTTGCCCAGCCGGTGGGATTGATGGTCGTTGCCTGCACAGCTGAAGTGAGAATCACGGCCAGGGCCAAACTAGTCAAGCCTATAGCGTAGGGAAAATTAAATCCATCAGCAACCAGGAAGAGGGAATAGTTGAAGACATCCTTGAAAGAGTAATTAATAACAACAAGCCTGATCGGTAATTGAGTCTGCCAAAGAAAAGTACTTATCCAGGCCAGTAAAGAACCGATCGCTGCCACAGGCCAGGCATAGCCGAAGTCCGGCCTCGATAAACGAAGGACGAACAGGCTGATGGCGGTAACCAGCAACAGGAATAATGTGATGGCGATGAACATATATGATTATTTTATCATGCCCTCCAGCCGCAGGTTTTTAAAGTAAAATCAAAGCATACGGCATAGGAGACAAAGTATGACTCTTGACCCAACCTATACGAGCAGCCTCATCCTGCTTCTTGTGGGCTTTAGCGGTGCCTTCCTGCTGGCGTTGTGGGTATCGCTGGTAGTGTGGACTTGGCGAGATATTCGCAGCCGTGCACGGGATCCGCTGGCGCAGGTATTATCTGTCCTGGTAGTGGCGGTGTTATTCGTTCCCGGCATACTCGTGTATTTAATCTTGCGTCCTGCCCGTACGCTTGAGGAAGAATACCAGCGCACCTTGGAAGAGGAAGCTTTATTGACCGCTATCGAAGACCAGGCAGTCTGTCCTGGTTGCGAACGGCGAATTAAGGACGACTGGCAAATCTGCCCCAATTGCCAGACGAAACTTAAGAAACCCTGTCATCAATGCGGACGATTGATGGAATTGCCTTGGAATATCTGCCCGTACTGTGGCACGCCAGCGCCGGGCATGCGGCGGGAATCCTCAACGATCGATGAAGCAGTTAAAGAATTGCAGGGTGATGGTACGGAGAGTACTTCTACCGGTGAAAATTGATTGCTGACGAGCCGGAATATCAATTGATTCTGGCTCTTTGATTCCCTGGAATGTACCTATGAAAATTGACCGGATTACATTACACCATCTCTCGATGCCGCTAGTTTCCCCATTTGAGACCTCGTTCGGGCGCAGCACAGATAGGGAATGCATCCTCATCACCCTGCAGGCTGAAGGGGTCACTGGTTATGGCGAGTGTGTCGCTGACCGCGATCCCGGTTATTCCTACGAGACGACTGGAACCGCCTGGCACATTCTCAAAGATTTCATAGCGCCTGCTGTTCTGGGACAGGACGTAAAAGATGCCAATGACTTCCAGCGACGTGTCGCACCAATTCGCGGTCATCACCTTGCAAAAGCAGGTGTGGAAATGGCCATTTGGGATTTGCTTGGCAAGCGTGACGGTAAATCACTTCGACTCATGTTAGGAGGGGTGCGCAACAAGGTTGATGTGGGCGTTTCAGTTGGGTTGCAAACCAATCCGGAGACACTTGTCCAGACTGTCGAGAACTATCTCTCCCAGGGTTACGGGCGGATCAAAATTAAGATCAAACCCGGGCGCGACGTGGGGGATGCCACTGCTGTTCGCAAAGCATTTCCCGCCATCAAATTGCAGGTAGATGCAAACTCCGCTTATAACCTGGAGACAGCTGATACGCTCCTGCCGCTCGATGCTCTTGATTTGTTGCTTATTGAACAACCGCTGCATGAAGATGATATCTGGGAGCATCACTACCTTCAGGGAAAATTCCGCACGCCGATTTGCCTCGATGAATCGATCATCACCCCACGACATGCGCGTGCTGCCCTTGATATGGGCGCCTGCAAAATTATCAATATCAAAGCAGGGCGCGTGGCTGGTTTAAGTCAGGCTGTTGCCATCCATGATTTATGCCGTGCGGAGGGTGTTGCGGTCTGGTGTGGCGGGATGCTTGAAACCGGTGTGGGGCGTGCCAGTAATTTGGCGCTGGCCTCTCTACCCGGTTTTGTTTTACCTGCGGATATTTCTGCCTCGGATCGCTACTACACACGCGATATCACACGCGAGAGGTTTGTCCTGAACTCTGACAGTACCATTACCGTCCCTGATCAACCCGGTCTTGGTGTGACCCTCGACAATGATGCACTCAATCAGTTCAGCCTCGCTCAACTTACTTTGAAAGCCTGATGGTCAAAAAAGCTTCGCTTGCTGCCATCTCCATTGTGTTACTGGTCGCCTGTTCCCCCTCAGGTAATAATCCCGTCTTGACTCTGGTCCCTGGATTGGTAACTACGGATCCGGACGCCACACAGACTGCGACACCTTTCCTGCCACCGGGATATATTTCTCCCATGCCAGGTAAGAACACCCCTGGACCGATTTCACCCACCCCAGGTTCTCCATTTGCGACTCCTCAGCTTTTTCTCCCACCATCGGCGCCTCCGTTTCTTAGAGAAACGATTCAGGGCTGGGGAATGTCCATCACAGATCAAGCAGAACTCGCCAGCGCTCGAATTGTTATTGAAAATAAGGAGCCGGAGATCAGCAGTTCATTTACTTCAATTTATGCCCTGGTTGCACCTTTTCCGACCGTCGTGGATTCAGTTCCCTTTGCGGATGTCCAAAATACCTGGATGGGGATTCCTTCAGGTGCGTTTGCCGGTCATCCTCTGATGATGGACCAGGCCACTTACGAAGCCCTACAAGCTTTGTTGGGTGAACCAGTTCCGGGGGCGGTAAGTATAATCCCTGCTTATCGTTTGTTGGACACTGCCTGGGCGGAGCGTCCCGCCTGGGCGGTAGTCCCATTTGAGTTGCTCAATCCAAAATGGAAGGTTCTCGAGTTAGATGGGCAATCTCCTCTGCGAAAAGAATTTGACCCGGGAGCCTATCCGTTAAAAATCCGTTTTTACTGTGAGGGAACATGCGGTGTCCTGCCATCTTCAAACCGCGATCCGGAAAAGCTAAGCACCCTTATCATGACCGGTACGACTGCACTGGTGCGTGCGACAGCCTTCAAAATGGAGGAAAACGGTTTGACCTACCCGGCGCAGGACATTGGTGATATCTTGCGCTCAGCGGATATTTTGCATATCACCAACGAAATATCTTTCGTTGAAAATTGCCCTTTTCCAGAACCCAACCGCCGGACGCTGATGTTCTGCTCGGATCCTCGTTATATTGCTCTGTTGGAGGATATCGGCACGGATGTGGTTGAATTGACGGGGAATCACGTGAACGATTGGGGTTCACGATGGCTGGGCTCGACAGTGGAGATGTACAACGCCCGTGGTTGGGGGCATTTCGGCGGTGGTTCTAATTTATCGGATGCCATGACCCCCTATAAAGTTGATAACAATGGCAATAAAATTGCTTTCATCGGCTGCAACATCGCTGGTCCACCGAGCGCATGGGCAACGGAGACGACGCCTGGTGCTGCGCCGTGTGGCGATTACGCCTGGGTGAAAAATGCAATTGCAGGATTGCGTGCGGAAGGTTATCTACCATTGACAACGGTTCAATTCAATGAGTATTACCAGCTGCCGCCGTCCGAAACTCAGGCACGCGATTTTGGAAGACTGGCCAAGGCAGGCGCGGCGGTTGTCATGGGGAGTCAATCTCACTTCCCGCAAGGGTTCGCGTTCGAAGGGGATACCTACATTCACTATGGTCCTGGAAACCTGTTTTTTGACCAGATGGATATTCCAGTGGTTGGAACACGACGCGCAGCGATTGACCGGTATACCATTTACGATGGGCGAATATTAGGCGTGGAGTTGATCACTACCATGCTCGAAGACTGGTCCCGTCCTCGTTTGATGACAACGGAAGAACGCCAACAGTTTCTGATGGAGTTATTCACAGCGAGCGGTTGGTAATTGGTACCTGAATGGAGAACTTATGACTATTTATGATATTTCCCTGAGCATTTCCCCAGAACTGCCTGTCTGGCCGGGCGACCCAGCGATAGTTCTGGAACAAGTCGAATCAATGGATCGAGGCGCGCATGCCAATGTGACGAGGCTGGCCATGTCAGCTCATACCGGCACTCATGTGGATGCGCCGCATCATTTCTTGAACGACCACCGCACCGTTGACCAGCTTTCTCTCGACATATTGACTGGTCGGTGTTACGTGCTTGACCTGTCAACGCTGGAAGGTCATATCACGGCCGAAGTGCTGGGAAAAGCGGAGATCCCACCCAAAATAGAGCGCTTGTTGGTCAAGACAAAAAATTCCTCGCGCTGGCAGGTTGGTGAAAAGGAGTTTTTTACCGGTTTTCAAGCTGTGACGGAAGATGGGGCGCAATGGCTGGTAGAAAACGGGATTAAGTTGATCGGCGTGGATTATTTATCTGTCGCGCCTTATAAACAATCCATTCCCACGCATACCTTGTTGTTCAAAGCGGGGATCATTGTGCTGGAGGGGGTAAATCTCTCGGCGGTCAAACAAGGCGAATACACGTTGTATTGTTTACCATTGAAACTGCTCGGGTCGGATGGTGCGCCGGCGAGGGTAATCCTGGTAAATTGACCGTGCCATCCCCCTGCTATTATTTCTGAACGGGCAGCGTATAACCCCCGTCGAGCACGATCACCTGTCCGCGGATCATACTGGCAGCGGGGGTGCATAAGAATCCCACTACGCCTGCTACATCTTCGGATGTGACCAGTCTCCCGGCGGGTGTGGCAGCGATGACGCGTTCGATGAGATTCGTCTCGTTCATCACATCGAAATGCTGGAGTGCGTCGGTATCCACAATCCCGGGGGAAACTGCATTTACAACGATATTTTTGGGGGACAATTCCACGCCGAGGTAGCGCGTGAGCGACTCCAGCGCTGCTTTGCTTGAGCCCACTACGACATAGTCCGGCAACACACGACTTGACCCTGGACTCGAAATACTGACAATATACCCTCCACCGCGTTTTTCCATCAGCGGGACACACCTCTGAGCGCTGAATAACAGGGCGCGGGCATTGATGTTCATCGTCCATTCCCAGCCCTTGGGTTTTTGCTGCAATGCCGGACGGTTGTAACCCGAAGCAGCGTTATGAATAAAGATGTCCAGACCGCCAAAGGTTTTGTCCACTTCGTCAAATAAATGGTTGATGTCATCCAGGTCGCCAACATTTGCTTTAACAACAAGTGCGCGGCGACCGGTTTTTTCTATCTCGGCTGCCGTCTTCTCAGCGGGAGCACGGTTGCGGAAAAAATTTACCACCACATCTGCACCGTTCCGCGCGAAATAAAGGGCAATCGCGCGCCCAATCCCGCGTCCGGAACCGGTTACAACAGCAGTTTTGTTGGAGAAGGGGAGTGTTTCCATAAAAGGTCACCTTATGAAGTTTGCGCCCTGTTTACCTCGTGAGCCGGACTGTGCATCAAGTCTTATATGAATGACAAGAAGACTGGGCGCCAGTCTGCTGAAGAGAGATTTCTCGGGCGTGAAATGTCCTAGGAATTACTCCAACTCATCGAAGTAAATATTCAGATCCGAGCAGTCTAACCTGTTCCCGCAATTAGGACAGGTGATTCTACAATTTCCATCCACCATTTCAGAGCCACAACGGTCGCATTTAATTTTTCTTTTGGTCTCTGCAGGTGGCTCTCTGTTGATCGATTCAACCTTTTGATTTGGTCTGCTCATATGAAATTGGTTTCAACAAAGCCAGATCGAAGGATTCAATGTCTTTTGGTCCAAGCCG
>JBGPQJ010000034.1:0-21540 GCA_041488995.1 Anaerolineae bacterium | reverse complement strand
CCTCGACCAGCGTCATCGCCTCTTCGAGCGTATCCACCACCGTATCGACATACCCGATGGCGCGCCGCCGTTCCGCCCGGTCTTTATCCACCTCGACGATGAGTCCCACACCCTCGTTCATGGTGATAGCGAGCGGCTGCGCACCTCCCATGCCGCCCAGCCCGGCGGTCAGCACGAACTTGCCCTCGAGCGACTTCCAACCTTTGAGTTTTGCCAGCGCGCCGAACGTCTCGTATGTGCCCTGGAGAATCCCCTGTGTGCCGATGTAGATCCACGAGCCGGCGGTCATCTGCCCGTACATGATCAACCCCTTCTTCGCAAGTTCGTCGAAGTGCTCCCAGGTCGCCCAGTGCGGGACGAGGTTGGAATTGGCGATCAGCACGCGCGGCGCGTCCCGGTGCGACTTGAACACGACCACCGGCTTGCCCGACTGCACCAGCAGGGTCTCGTCGTCCTCGAGGTTTTTGAGCGACTCGAGGATGGCGTCGAAACACTCCCAGTTCCGGGCGGCCTGTCCGCGCCCTCCATAGACCACGAGGTTCTCCGGCTTCTCGGCCACTTCCGGGTCGAGGTTGTTCTGAATCATGCGGTAAGCGGCTTCGCTGAGCCAGGACTTGCAGGTGAGTTGAGTCCCGCGCGGAGCGCGGACGGGGCGTGATCCGGACATAATAGTCTCCATCTTGTGAAAAAAATCCCCTCGCGGTTATTATACGCCGGGAGGGGAGGGGTTGGTTGTTCCTGAGGTCACTGCCCCAATAATTTAATCGACCGGACCATCGCGTCCACATCAGGGCCGATCACATTGCGATGATCCTTGTCGGTGATCATCACAATACGGACGGTGCTGTTTTCGGTCGGTTTGAAAAAGAGCACATTAATATAAAGCGGTACCAGCCCGCCGCTTTCAATCTCATACGTCCAGTTGGCGCCGATAACGATGACCGGCACATTGTTGCCATTCATGACAATATTGGATGACACCACCCGCAGTCCCGGCATTTCCGGTGCCATTTCCAATCCCTGGACCAGTTCCCCGAGGGCATTCTGGTCCACCAGTTGGGGGTCGCTCGGTGACCAGGCGAGTTTGGCGTAACTCAGCAGGTCATTTTCAACCACGTCCGGTTTGGTCGCATAAAAATAATAACGGTCTTTGACCGGCTCATAACCCTGCTGGTCAAGCGTCATCTGGTCCTTCAAGGCCTGATTATTCGCAGCTTCATTACCCAGCACATCGTTAAATTCCTGGTTGCCGGGGCGCACGCCGATCCAACCCTTAGGCAGCGTAATTTCAAAGCCCGCATCGTAATCGGAATACCTGGTTGTGCCGTCTGGCTGTTTGACATTTTCCGTCCCGCCAGCAGGCAGGGGAGGGGTCGGCGTCTCGGCAGGCAGAGCAGCCCGGGCGGTCGCAGTGTTGACCAGGTCGATCAATCCCTGCGCGATGGCAGTGTATGTGGGGTAATACTGCGCGGCGGGGTCCGAGTTACCCGGAGCACAAGCCGCTACCAGGACTGCCAGGCTTCCCAGCGTCAACAGCATCACGATTCTCTTAATCATTTTATTTTCCTCCTACTGAGCCTCTCATAAATAAATTAACTTTTTAGAGCTGCAGTCCAGCTTGAGCAAAAAAAGATTGGATCAAGTGTGGCTTACGTCGTAAACGCAGGATTGCTAGATTGAGTTGTTGATGCAAATGTTCCAAGTCAAGACAACACATATTGCGAAGTTCAATGCGCTTGAGATGTTGCCAGGTGCCTTCGTCAGGATTTAGATCAGGCGCATACGCAGGTAGTCGTTCAAGATGAATTTGTTTTGCAGCGCCATTGGCCAAAAAGGTTCTGACATCTACGTTTCGATGAATGGGCGATCCATCCCAAATGACTAACAACTTCCGATCGGTTTGTGAAAGCAGATGCTTCAAGAAATGAACACTATCCAAACCATTCAGGGCGTCATATCTCGTCATGGTAAACAGCCAGCCCTGCGGAGTAACACCACTCATCACCGACAAATGATCGCGGGTTTGAAAAGCCTTCAGAATGGGTGTCACTCCACACGGTGCATAAGAATGGACAGCGGCAGGCAGGAGATAAAAGCCCGATTCATCCACAAAAATAAGGATTCTACGCTCCAAACTGGCTTTTTTTTCGTTTCTATCCAAATCTCATTTCGCCAACGTGTAATCTCCTGTTCGTCGCGTTGCATGGCACGTTCGACCGGTTGTTGCGGCGTCCATTTCAACTCCTTAAGCAACCGGGCAACATGGGAGCGGTGGTAGATCACACCCAACTCCCATTCAATCACTTTCCGTACACGTGGGCAAGTCCATACTGCCCCACGAAATCCATAGGCTTCTGCTCCATGCGACAGCAAATCTGGTATCTGTTGCTTCTGTGCAAAATTAAGTTCAGCTGGCCGCCCGGTGTGTGGACGAGCGTGCAGACTCTCTTCGCCTTCATCGTCAACCTTTTTCAACCACTGGCTGACCGCTACTGGGCTCACATCCAATGCCGTGGCAATGTCTTTTTGTTTCCAGCCGTTTCGTTTGAGTTTCAACGCATGCAAACGTCGGCGTTCTTTCCAGTTTGTTGAGTGTTGTTTCTTCTTCGACATGCTACTGTTTTAGCATATCTGAAAAGTTAAGTAAATTATGAGACGCTCAGTAAGCACAAACCTGTTACGGTCCATTATATCTTTTTTATGAACTCCGCCACCCCGATCAGTGTGATAAAACTTCCGCTCAGGATGAAAAATGACCCGGAGTCAATTGCCAGTAACCGGTAAGGGATTCCCGCCGGAAGGGTCACTCCGCCGCCGAAGAACAACGGTGTGCCCATCAGCACGATCAACAAACCGAGGACAAGGTAGATGGCACAGGTCAACTTGTCGCCGGGATTCTTGATCAACGCATACCACGCCAGCCCGAGCATCAACCCTGCATAAACAAAGTTGAGCAGCGTTGACAGCCACAGTGTTTCCGAAGGGTTGAGTCTGGTCAATTGCATCATATCGGCATAGCCGCTGGCAAGATCCAGCGCATAAGCGACGATGACCGCGCCCAACAGGATCAGTAACGATTCAAGGCGTCTCATAATTCCTGCCCCAGATAACTATAGCATAAAAAAACCTCCCGGTTAAATGCCGGGAGGTAAATTCTACACCGAGGGGATCAGTTCGCACTGGCAAACTGTGCAAAATTGGTGGACTTCAGACGCTTGACCAGGTCTTCCTGGGCCTCACACCAAACTTCGCGCAACTCGCAGTCATTACCAAAACTGCACGTACCGTCAGCGCTGACGCATTCGTTCAGGCTGATCGGACCGTCGATCGCTTCAACCACATCGAGCAGGCTGATGTCTTGCGCAGGTCTGGCAAGCATCACTCCTCCACGTGCGCCGCGCGATGTATGCAACAGCCCGGCAATCGAAAGCTGTGAAATGATTTTGGCCAGAAAAGAGGGCGGGATACTTTGCTCCTTCGCCACCTGGCTGGTCGCTGCGCGCTGATTGGCTCCCAACTTGGAGAGATACATCACCGCGCGGATGGCATAATCAGCCTGACGTGTTATCTGCATGTTTACCTCTTGTTAATACAAACAAATTTTATCTGCTTATGTGATTTTATTGTGCTATTCAACACAATACAAGTGATAGACATCATGGATAAAATATGACCTTTTACTCCGATATATGACCCGGCAGGGACGCGGATTAACCGCATCCCTGCCGGGTTCTCACGACCCCTCAATTGCCGTTTGCCAATCAGCGTTTTAGTGGCTGAGGGTCAGGTTGCCCGCCCCGATATCCACGACAATGTTGAGGGTGGGGCCGGTGCCAGCCTGGATATAAGTATCGCCGCTCTTCTGCCAGTCACTGCCCGCGTTGACATTCGAAAGGCCGCTCGCCACCGTCACCTGCGCGGGGACACCGCTCGGGATGACGATCGTGAGGTTGCCCAGGCCGGCTTCGACGTGCCCGGAGATGTTGCGCTGCAGCTGGCCCGAGAAATTGAGCGTGTAGTTTCCCGCACCGCACTTGAAGATGAATGAAGATGGGTTGGCATTCCCAATTCCTTCAATGGTTACATTCGAAGCGCCGGTTTCATAGCGGAGGACACCCATCTCGGTGGTGTTTGGCGTCGAGAACTTGAGCTGGACATCCGAGGCGCCGTCCTTAATGGTCAGGTTGGCCAGCGCCAGCCCTCCCAGCTCGTAGCGCGCCTTGTAAGCGCCCGCATCGATCTGCAGGTCCATCGGGCTGCTGCCCAGTTTAAGTTCCCAGACGTTGTGGAGATTCTGCGGTATGGTGTTGATGCCCTGTACGTTTCCCTGGGTGATCTTAACCACGGATCCATTGACATCCACCGAGGGTTTGAGCGCCTGAAGATTATAGGTGGCAGTGCCGGAGATTAACCCATCACCGCCGGGGTTCAGGAAGATTTCACCCGCACCAAAAACAAGCGATAACATCGGCGTTCCGCCACCGGATGGCACCGGCACGCTCACCTGCTCGGTGACATCCGCGCCGGCCGTGGGGATGGTAGGCAGGTTCACCTGGAAGCCGCATGCCATTACGGCCAAGGCAAGGGCTAGAACAATGATAGTCAATCGGTAAAGCATAAGTAGTCTCCTTCCAATCATACAAGCAAGTATATCAACTTAAGAAAGCAGTCAAAAATAGCTTTCCAAGCGTCTAAAGGAATATACGTGGGGGTGTAGGAAAAAGTTGCGAGCACACACCGACCGCCTTAAAAAAGTGAGGCCGTCCGCCCGGGTTGTTCGCGCCTCTTTGGGATTGTTGTCCTCATGCCTCTTTCTTTCGCTTCGGGAGAGGATTCTCCGGAGTGAAGGCAGCCTCCAGCGCCTGCAGGACCGAGCGCGCTTCAATGATTTCGATCTCATCGGGCCACGCTTCGGCTTTGCGCAGCCGCTTGGGCACGATGGCGGTCTTGAAGCCGAGTTTTGCCGCCTCGCGCAGCCGGGTTGGCATCTGGCCGGGCAGCCGCAGCTCGCCGGCAAGACCAATTTCACCGATGAGCGCCGCATCCGCGCGGATGGGCAGGTCGCGCATGGACGAGGTGATGGCGGCGGCTATCGCCAGGTCAGCGGCGGGTTCGTCGATTTTGATCCCGCCCACCACGTTGACAAAAATGTCCTGCTCAATAAGTTTAAGCCCCACCCGGCGGGTCAGTACCGCGGCGATCATCAGCAATCGGTTGTAGTCCACGCCGTTGGGAGTACGGCGGGCATTGCCAAACTGTGTGGGGCTGGTCAATCCCTGCAATTCCACCAAAAGCGGGCGCGTGCCCTCCATCGTGACGGCAATCGCCGAGCCGGGGGCATTGATCATGCGTTCGGCGAGGAAAGCCTCCGAAGGATTGGGGACTTCAATCAGTCCATTCTCACGCATCTCAAAGACACCCACATCCGCTGTGGCTCCGAAGCGATTCTTGACCGAGCGCAGCAACCGGTACGCCTGAAAACGGTCGCCCTCCAGGTAAAGCACGGTGTCCACGATATGCTCCAGCACGCGCGGGCCGGCAATCACGCCTTCCTTGGTGACATGGCCGATGACAAATACGCTGATCCCCGATGTCTTGGCCAGCTCCCTCAACTGCGACGAGCACTCGCGAACTTGAGACACCGAACCGGCGGACGAATCCAATTCAGGCAGGTAAACCGTCTGGATGGAATCCACGATGACCAGCGCGGGCTGGACTTCGCGGATATGGTCGAAGATGGTGGCGAGGTTGGTCTCGGTGACAAGCAACAGGTTCTCCGGGAGCGCCGTTCCTTTCTTCCCGGCCGGGGTGAGACGGATTGCCCGCATCTTGATCTGCCGCTCCGATTCTTCACCGGAGACATAGAGCACGCGCTGCCCCCCGCCCATTTCCATGGCCACCTGCAGCATCAATGTGGATTTGCCAATGCCGGGGTCGCCGCCGACGAGCACGATCGAACCGGGCACGATCCCTCCGCCCAGCACGCGGGCAAACTCCCCGATCGGCACAGGGATGCGATCCTCCGCGTCGCCGCTGACCTGCCCGATGGCGCGCGGGGCGGAGCGACCCGTCAACCCGCGTGACAATGAAGCGCGGTAAGCACCGGGCTGTTCGTCCTGGACGATTTCCTCGATCATGCTGTTGAACGAGCCGCATTGAGGGCAGCGACCCATGAAAGCGGCGGCCACCCGGCCGCATTCCTGGCAAACGTAACGGCTGTAGGGTTTGGGCATGTTTCCCGTCCTTGAGGGGGTCAATCAACGAATGGGTTTATCTTTTAAAGTATAACAGAATTTTTGTTCGATTTATCCTTTCCGGCATCCCCCTGAAAAACAGGGCGCTCTCAAGCATGCCGAATTGGATAATTCCTTCCCTTGTCATTATGATAATATTTAAGGTACTATTAGATGTAATTTATGCAAGCACCTGCCCAACCCACCCCCACCCCGCCGCCGGCGCCGAAATTCGTTCCGCGCCCGCGCCGCCAGAGTTCGCCCCGCGCCCTGCAGACAACCATCGCAGTGGCCATCGTTTTGGCGACCCTGTTCACGGCATGGACGCCGGCCGGGCTGTTCTCGGGCAACCTGTCGGAAAAACTGGCGCTTTTGCTGACCGAGGAACCGGCGCTTACGCCCCTGCCCGGGCAAACGCCCCAGCCTCAGATCAAGATCGGCATCGTTGCCGGTCATTGGGGCAATGATTCGGGCGCCGTCTGCCCGAACGGCACGACCGAGGCGGATGTGAATCTGCGCACCGCCACTCTCGTCCAGCAGAAGCTGAACGCGCTGGGTGTGCAAACCGACCTGCTGAAGGAGTTCGACCCGCGCCTGCAGGGGTACGAAGCCGCGACGCTGATCTCCATCCACAATGACTCGTGCGATTATGTTAATGAAGAAGCCACCGGTTTCAAGGTGGCATCCGCCATGAGCAGCCGCGATATCAACCGCGCCAACCGTCTGACCGCCTGCCTTATCGACCGCTACGGGCGCACCACCGGGCTTCCTTTCCATCCCGGCAGCATCACCCGCGACATGACCGAATATCATGCCTTTAGTGAAATCAACAACGCCACCACTGCCGCCATTATCGAAACTGGCTTCCTGAACAAGGATTATAATATCCTGACGCAACAACCCGACCTCGTCGCCCAGGGGATCGTTAACGGTATTTTGTGCTTTATCAATAACGAAAGTATACAACCGACACCATCCGCGCCATGAACTCAAGCCAGCAAGCTGCAGCCGAAGTCCTGCAAAAATCCCAACAAACCCAACTAAAAGGGGATAAACGCGCCGCCCGCCGCTACGCGGAAGAAGCCGTGCGCCTCGCCCCCGAATGGGAAGATTCCTGGCTGATGCTGGCAGCGCTGGCAGAACCGCGGGCGAGTGTCGCTTACATCGAGCAGGCGTTAAAGATCAACCCGCGGAGCGAGCGCGCCCGCCAGGCCATGCACTGGGCGATCAAACGTACCCGGGCGCAGAGTCCGCGCCCACGCGCAGAACAGTTCACGGGTCCGCTGGTATCCCCCACCACCCCAGCCCCGCGTCATGACCGGCGTGCGGACCCAGCCGCTGTCATCAGCAAGCGAGTCCCTGCATCGCTTATCGCATTATTCGCGTTATGCATCCTGGTGGCGTTCGTCGCCTGGTCGGGTGGAGTCTCCCCCGCGCTGGCCTCGCTTGGCATCGCGCCGACGGAAGCCCACCCGCAGATTGCCGGCCAGGCGGAAGTGCTCAAGGCGACCTACACGTTCACCCCCACCGATACTCCCACCGCGACGCTCACCTTTACACCGTCCCCGACGCCCACTTCGACGCCGACCCCCACCGAAACGCCCACGCCGACCATCACGCCCATCCCCATTCCCACCAACACCCCTGAGCCCCTGCTCCTGCCGACCGCAGTGGTCTATAACCAACCGATCCTTGGCTCCGGGGGGGAGCGCTGGATCGACATCGACCTGACTAACCAGATGGTCTACGCCTATGAAGGCAACACGATGGTCAACTCCTTCCTGGTGTCCACCGGCACCTGGGAGTATCCCACCGTGGTCGGCCAGTACAATATCTGGATCAAGCTGCGCTATACTGACATGGCAGGCCCCGGCTATTACCTACCCAACGTGCCTTACACCATGTATTTTTACAAGGGTTACGGCCTGCACGGCACTTACTGGCACAACAATTTTGGCACGCCGATGAGCCACGGTTGTGTCAACCTGAGCATCCCCGACTCGGAGTGGCTGTTCAACTTCGCGAGTGTGGGAACGCTGGTCAACGTCCACTACTAATGTCCACACGTATCACGCGCCGCGACTTTCTGAAATTGAGCGGGGCCGGATTAATGAGCGCGCTCATCTCCGGCGTCCACGCCGATTCCTCGCAAGCACAGGGACTCATCGAGGGGCAGCAGGGCCGCATCATTACTAATACCGTCAAAGCCTATGCCGAGCCGACTGACCAGTCTAAATTCATCACATCCTACTACAAGGACCAGGTGATTCCCATCAGCGAGACCGCCCTGGGCGTTGACGAGTCCGCCCGGAACCGCATCTGGTACAAGCTGGGCAATGGCTACGCTCACTCGGCGAAAATCCAGCCGGTGCGCACCCAGTTGAATATGCCGGAACAAAATATCCGCCCATTCGGCATGCTGGCCGAGGTGACTGTCCCCTACACGGACGCCCACGAAGAACCCAGCCTCGATTCGGATGTAGTGTACCGCCTGTACTACGAAACCACCTACTGGATCGACAGACTCATCTGGGACGCACAGGGGAATGCGTGGTACCGGCTCTTCGACGATAAACGGAAGAAGGACTACTACGCCCCCGCAACCCACCTGCGCATCGTCCCGGACGGGGAGTTTGCTCCCATCTCACCGACGGTGGAACCTGCCAGGAAATTGCTCGCCGTGAACCTGACCGACCAGATCGTCATTGCCTATGAAGACAGGCAGCCGGTTTTCATGACGCGCGCCTCCACCGGCGTCACTTACTACAAATTCCATACCACCCCGGTCGGCTGGTACATCACCAACCACAAACGCCTCACCCGGCACATGGCGGCTGGTGACCCGGCTTCTTCGGAGGGTTTCGACCTGCCCGGCATTCCCTGGGTGAGCTACTTCACCAAAAGTGGAATCTCATTCCACGGAACGTACTGGCACAATGACTTTGGCACACCGCGCAGTCACGGCTGCATAAACCTGACCCCTCAGGCTGCCAAATGGGTATTCCGCTGGACGGTGCCCACGGTAGCCCCCGGTCAGCAGTTCGCCCTCAAAGATTACGGCACGAGCGTCAATGTCCACGAATAACCATCAGGGGCACGAATCAACATACCCTTGATGGTTGGGGAATTTCAAACATGCCCCGCCAACCCTTCTTTTCAGGCCTTGTCTTCGACGAAAACGACCGTCTCGCTGAATCGGCAACAGTGGGAGGCGAGCCGTGCTATGTTGTAGATGACGCCGGCTTCCGCATCCACATCCCGGCCGAAAAGGTGGACCGGCAGGTGTTGGAATTTCTACTGGAGCAGATCCAGGGCAACGAAAGTAAGATCAGTGAGCAGGCTGCCAAAATGATGGGACAGGAAGATATCTTCACCAAGGCGATGATCGAAAACCAGCTTAAGAATGTCGATAAACAGTTCGAGGGCATTCTTGAAACGGGCATCCCCGAAAACGCGCGCATGTATCTGGGTATGACCGGCTTCAAGATCATCATCAACCATCACGGCGAACTCCTCCGCGTGGATCAACCCGCGGCGCCGGGCGACGGAGACGGCGGAAATGACGAATGACTGAATCGGGGGCAGGGCTGGAACCTGCCCCCGATTTTTTGACTTATAATTCAAGTCGATGTCTGAGTTGACACTGGATGTTCGCGTGGTCGTTTTTAGCCTGAGGGAAGACGCGCTGCTTTTACTGCTCGTTCCTGTTTCAGGTGGCAAATGGGAACTACCCGGTTCTGGCGTGAGGCCGGATGAGGACCTGGAGGAAGCCGCCGGGCGCGCGATATCCCCTCACATTGACCGGCGTCTGGCACATCTGGAACAGCTCTACACGTACGGCGATCCTCAACGCATCCCTTCCTCAAGACAGGTCAGCGTGGTCTATTTTGCATTGGTCCACGTGGATGCCGTTCGCCTCTCCACGGATATGGCGAGGCTGTGGTTCCGCGCGGATAAATTACCTCCGCTTGAGTTCGACCACCCTGACATTGTCCGCTACGCCTTGCGCCGCCTGCGCTACAAGCTGGAGTACAGCGCGGCGGGGTTTCAACTCCTCCCTGACGAGTTCACCTTAAGCGAACTCCAGCACACCTATGAAATCATCCTTGGTGAAGAGCTGGATAAGCGCAACTTCCGCCGCCGCATCCTGGAAGCCGGGATCATCGAGGAAACATCCCACCTGCGCAGCGGGGAAGGACGCCCCGCCCGGCTGTACTGCTACCGCCCGGATGCCGTGGCTGAGGTGAAGGCGCGCCGCTTATTCCCGTGACGATGCAATCGCCGTCATAATTTTCCCAATCATAAAAAGGGAAGACCATGTCAAAAATTGTTAAAAAATCACGCTACCTGGCCCTTATCGGTGTTGTAGGGTTGCTGGCAACCGGTGTGGCAGCCTTCAGCTGGGGCGTCTGAATTTCATTCAGGAGAAAATATGGAAAACAAGACCGGCTGGCGCAATCTGCCGCGCAACGTATGGGTGCTGACCATCGCATCGTTCCTAACCGACATTTCCTCGGAGATGATCGTCAACCTGGTTCCATTGTTCCTCGCCAACGTGCTCGGCGTGCGGACGTCCGTCATCGGCCTGATCGAAGGCGTGGCAGAAACCACCGCCAGCCTGGTCAAACTATATTCCGGTGCGCTCTCGGATAAGCTCGGCAAGCGCAAATCGCTGGTGGTGATCGGTTACGGACTTTCCACCCTTGCCAAACCGTTCCTGTATTTCGCCACCACCTGGGAATGGGTGCTGGGCGTGCGCTTCACCGACCGGGTCGGCAAAGGTATCCGCACCGCGCCGCGCGACGCGCTGGTGGCCGGCAGCGTCGATGATAAACAGCGCGGGCTGGCGTTCGGCATCCATCGTACCGGGGATACAGCCGGGGCATTCATTGGCCTGGCCGCCGCCGCTGTCATCGTCTGGATGAACCAGGGGAGCGCTCCCGACCTGAGCCGCGTCACCTTTCAGACGGCTGTCCTGGTGAGTATCATCCCGGCACTGCTGGCCGTGCTGGTGCTGATCGGCGGCGTGCGCGAAACCCCGACGGCCGGCGGTGGCAAGGCGCCGGTGCTCAGCCTGCAGGGGTTGGATAAGCGTTTCAAAATATTCCTGGTGGTCATCGGTCTGTTCACACTGGGTAATTCGTCCGACGCCTTCATCATCCTGCGCGGGCAGGAACGCGGTCTGGATGTGTTCCAGGTCATCGGCATGGCACTGACCTTCAACTTCGTTTATGCCCTGCTGGCCGGGCCGCTCGGCTCGCTCTCCGATAAAATTGGCCGCCGCAAGCTGATCATTGGTGGCTGGATCGCCTACGGGCTGGTATATCTCGGTTTCGCTGTCTCCCAGACCGGCGGGCAGGTGTGGGCGCTGTTCGCCTTTTATGGCATTTACTATGCCGCGACGGAAGGCGTCGCCAAGGCGCTGATCGCCGACCTCGTCCCGAACGAAAAGCGCGGCACCGCCTACGGGCTTTACAACGCCGCCGTTGGGCTGGTGGCGCTCCCGGCGTCGCTGATTGCCGGGATGCTGTGGCAGGGTGTCGGCGTTTGGACAGGCTTCGGGGCGTCTGCTCCCTTCTACTTCGGGGCGGTGATGGCGCTCGTGTCAGGCTTCCTGTACTGGAGATTGGTCAGGTGAGCGAACCTCAACCCATCCACTTTATCGATGAGCAGATCGAGGTCGGGTTTAATGAATCTCCCGCGATGGAGAAAAAACCCGGCTGCCCGGACCGCTTTGTCTGGAACGGGCAGTCCTACACCATCGTTGAAATGCTGGAGGAGTGGTCCGATTTCACCCGGCGGGGAAAATATGCCCGCAACATGGCGCCCGGGCATGCCGCAACCGCCTCCCGCCGCGGGTCTTGGGGCGTGGGACGTTTTTATTTTCGCGTCCGGGTGGAGGGCGGGCGGGCCTTTGATCTATATTACGACCGGGCGCCCAAGGATGCCGGCGACCGCAAAGGCCATTGGTTCCTGTACCGGGAATTGGGATAAGAAAAATTCAAGGCGGCCAGTAAACCAGCCGCCCTGTTTGTTTTATTGCTTCTTTCGCCGTGTTACCTGTAGCACTACCACGACAATCACGATGATCACAAGCAGACAAAGGCAGCACAAAAGCACTCCCCCGCCGATATACATCCAATTCGAACCAAAAAAACCAGCGTTCAAATCACTTTCGGCGTGTAAAGTGCGACTTTCACCGGGGGTCAGTTTCCAGGTCAGGGTCGAGCCGCTGGTCGAATCGGCATTGTTATTGCCTGCCGCCCCGGGCATCACCAATATCCAGGAGATATCGAACGTTGTCTGCGTCTGATCTCCACCGGTGAGATCCACTGTAACATCGTAGACAAACTTTCCATCAACCAGATCGAGCTGGTTGATGGTCACGCCGCTCATATCTTTGTACAATGTGCGCAGGGCATCCAGATCTGTAAAAGACTCGGTGGCGACACACCAGGTCTCGTCACCGCGCTGCTCCTGGCGGGTCGTCGCTCCCGGGGGAAGCTGACCCTGCTGGTCGGCGAAGCCGCAGGTATCGCTAGAACCGCCCATGCTCTGAATGGTCTTTACTTCATCGGCGGTAAAGCCCATCTCTATCGCTACTTCACCTGAGCCGTCCTTCTTGACGCTGGTGGTGATCTGAGCCTTGCACGCAGACAGCAGCAAGGCAGCCAGGATCATAACCAACACGAGCCAAAGCATGCGTTTCATACTTCCTCCTTCTGAATATAAAACCGGATAAAGGTACTCTTATTTTATGCCAATTGAGACACTCTATTCAATAGGCAAAAGATTCCCCTCCGGATATGGGATTAGAATTTTTTCCAGAAGAAGAACTGGCTGTAGCCCAGCGACGCCAGCGGCAGGGGGATTCCAAGGATCATCGAGAACGTCAGCGTGATGGTGCTGAATAGATTGCTGATAAAAGGGACATACCAGATAATGAAAAAGATGATCAGGATGGCCGAGCCGCCAATCCTCGCGATGTTTTGGCGCAGGTCAGGATTAAGATAGGGGGCGATGATCCCGAAACCATCCAGGGGCGGCAGCGGGATGAGGTTGAGCACGACGGCGGTGACCTGCAGGTAAGCCAGAAACGCCAGCGCCGGGGCAATGCTGGTTTGTGCAAGGGACGTGAAGTGCAGGAGGATTCCAAGGATCACCGCCACGATGAAATTGGCAAAGGGACCCGCCATCGAAACAGCACTCAGCCAGCGCCGGTCGCGGATGCGCCACGATTCAATATACACCGCCCCGCCGGGCAGGCCGATGCCGCCCAGCGCCAGAAATATAAGCGGCATGAGCAGGGAATAGACCGGGTGGGTATATTTGAGCGGGTTGAAGGTGAGATAGCCTTTCTCACGCACGGTGGTATCGCCTCCATAATAAGCGACCAGGGCGTGGGAAAATTCGTGCAGGCAGAGCGAGAAAATCCAGCCGAACAGGACAACCAAAAACGCAAGATAAGTCATTCTTCCTCCAATTCAGTGAGGCGGTTTATGGATGCCTCTCGCGGTTATTCATATCCATTCGGGTGGCTCTGGTGCCATTCCCAGGCACTGGCGATGATGTCACGGAGCGCCGGGTGCTGCGGGTTCCATCCCAGGTCGCGGCGGATCTTGTCCGATGAGGCGACCAGCCTGGGGGAGTCACCGGTGCGGCGTGCATGTTCCACCGCCGGGATCGGCTGCCCGGTCACGGCGCGCGCGGTCTCGATCACCTCGCGCACGGAATAGCCCGTGCCGTTGCCCAAATTGTAGATCATCTTCTCCCGCTCGGCGAGCCCGGCGAGTGCCAGCAGGTGTGCGGACACGAGATCGGCAAGATGGATGTAATCCCGGATGCAGGTCCCGTCTGGGGTGGGATAGTCCGCGCCGTAGATATGGGCGGCGTCGCTTTTCCCGAGCGCCACATTCAGCACACGGGGAATCAGGTGGGATTCAGGCTGGTGAGCCTCGCCGCGGCCGGGCAATGCCCCGGCTGCGTTGAAATAACGCAGGGCGGCGAAACGCAGTCCGTGGATCTGGCGGTACCAGTCCAGCGATTGCTCGATGGCGAGCTTGGTGTAACCGTAGGTGTTGGTCGGGCCGATCGGCGAGTCCTCGCTCAACGGCGCATCGCTCGATTGATACACCGCCGCAGTGGAAGATAGCACAAAGCGCGGCACGCCTGCCTTGACCGCCGCCTCAATGAGCAGCAGCGAATTGATCAGGTTGTTGTGGAAGAACTTGGCGGGGTCTTTCATGCTCTCGCCCGCCTCGATGAAGGCTGCAAAATGCATCACGGTCTCAAACTTGTTGTCCTTGAAGGTCTGCGCCAGCCTCCGGGTATCCCCCAAGGCGGCTTGGAGGAACGCCGCCCCCGCCGGGATGGCAGCGCGGTGTCCGGTGACGAGCGAATCGTAGATCGTCACGCCGTGCCCGGCATCAAGCAAGGCTTCGGCGGTTGCCGAGCCGATATATCCCGCCCCGCCAGTGACAAGTATCTGCATCTTTTCCTCCTTCAGGCTGGCCCGCCGCGCCACGCCTGGCTGTCTACATATTGGGTTTACGCCTGTGCCAGTCCGTCGCCTGCTGGTAGGCGTGCGCCATCCGGAACAGCACGTCCTCATGGAAATGCCGCCCCATCAACTGCATGCCCACCGGCAGTCCGTCTGCATCGAACCCGACGGGGAAGGACAGCCCGGGCACGCCCGCCAGGTTGGCGGGGAGTGTGAACACGTCCTCCAGGTACATCGACAGCGGATCATCGCCGTGTGCCCCGACCGGGAAGGCGGTCGTCGGCGCGACCGGGCACGCCACCGCATCCACCTGCGTGAAGACCTGCTCGAAATCGCGTTTGATGAGCGTGCGCACCTTCTGCGCCTGACCGTAGTAGGCATCGTAATAGCCTGCCGAGAGCGCGTAGGTGCCGAGCATGATACGCCGCGTCACCTCGTCCCCGAACTTCATGCCGCGCGTCTTGTAGAATACTTCCCACAGGTGACTGCCCTCGACCCGCGGCCCAAAACGGATGCCGTCGTAGCGCGCCAGGTTGGCAGACGCCTCTGCGGGAGCGATCAGGTAATAGACCGGCAGCGCAAACTCGGTGTGCGGCAGGCTGACCTCCAGGATGTCCGCACCGAGGGATTTCAGGACATCAATCGCCGCCCGGACTTTTTCTTCAACGGCGGGCTGGATGCCTTCGATAAAGTATTCTTTGGGGACGCCGATTCGGATGCCCCGCAGGTTGCCGCCGTTCTCCAGGGCAATGGGCGCCGCCGGCACATCCTGCGTGGTGGCATCCAGCAGGTCGCGGCCCTGCATGACGGAAAAGACCGCCGCCGCATCCGCCGCGTCGCGGGCGAGCACCCCGCAGCAATCCAGTGACGAGCCGTAGGCGATCAACCCGTAGCGCGAGACGCGCCCGTAGGTGGGCTTCAGCCCGGTCACGCCGCAAAACGAAGCCGGCTGGCGCACCGAGCCGCCGGTATCCGTGCCCAGCGCCGCCGGCACATCGCGAGCCGCCACCGCCGCCGCCGAGCCGCCCGACGAGCCGCCCGGCACGCGGGTCCTATCCCAGGGATTGCGGGTGACGCCGTAGGCCGAGTTCTCGGTGGAAGAGCCCATGGCGAACTCATCCGTGTTGGTCTTGCCGATGATGACCATGCCCGCTTCCTCCAGCCGCTTCACCGCCGTCGCGGTGAACGGCGGGACAAACCCCTCCAGGATCCTTGACCCGCAGGTGCAGGGCATGCCCTCCACGGTCAGCACATCTTTGACCGCCAGCGGGATTCCGAGCAAGGGCGGGACAGCCGTGTTCGATTGCTGCGCCTCAGCCCGTTTCTTATCCGCCGTATCCGCCTGCCTCAGCGCGGATTCCTCCGCGATGTGCAAAAAAGCATGCAGGTCCGGCTCGAGCGCGGCGATGCGGTTGAGGCAGGCCTGGACCAGCTCCCGGCAGGAGAACTCGCCCCTGCTCAAGGCTGATTGCGCTTCGAGCAGCGTAAGGTCCGTTATCATTTTTCAAACACCGGCGGGATCTTGAACTGCCCGTCCGCTTTATGCGGCGTATTCTCGAGAATCTTATCAGGCGGCAGAGGCGGGCGGGATTCATCCACGCGCAGGTGGCTGTCCCCGCTGAAGACAGCGGACATGGGCGGGATGGCGTTGGTATCCAGTTGCTGCAGCCGGGCAACATGGTCAAGGATCGCCGAAAGCTGCTCGCGATAGCGTTCCATCTCTTCCGCGGTCAACTCAAGCCGGGCAAGCGTGGCGATATGTTGGACTTCTTCTTTCGAGAGCGGCATGGGCGGAATTATAACTTTCTTTTGATTATTCTTGCTCCCAACCGGCTGCGTACCACTTCAGGTACTCCTCGACATGCCTGGCCCAGTATTCTTCATTGTGAAAACCTGTAAAGAGATACCATTCGTGCGGGACCCCGCGTTCGGTGAGCATCGACTCGAACATGGCCGCATTATTTTCCAAACCATCCTCCTCACCGATATCCAGAAAGATGCGCGGCATATCTTCCAGAGGGATGGCATTCAGCAGACGGCGGAGCCGGGGTCCGTCTTCATCGAGGATGGCGAGCGAATGCCCGCCAAATGCGCCAAACAATTCGGGGTAAGTCAGCGCAAAATGCAGCGCCCAGCCGCCTCCGCGCGATAGACCGCCCACGGCCCGGGAGGCCCGTTCGGCGCGGGTGCGGTAGGTCGTGTCAATATGCGGGATCAGTTCCTGGATCACCGCCTCGTCAAAGGGATCGGTGGCCGGCTGGCGATAATGATATTTGTCGAAGGGCATCACGATGATAAACGGCGGTGCGCCCCCGGCGATGAGCTTGTCCGCGGCACGCGCTGCCCCCAACCGGACCCACTGATCATCCGTGAAGGACTGCCCATGGATCAGGTAGAGCACCGGGTAGCGCTGGGATATGTCCCGGTCATAACACGGGGGCAGGTAGATATGGAACTGAAGCGGCCCGTCCATATTCTGTGATGGGATACTGGTCGCCTCTACTTCACCGCCCAGGGAGAGGCAATCGGGCTCAGGGGTCAGGGTGGGCGTTGCGGTCAGATGGGGCGAGGCGGTCGGAAGCTGGAAAAGAGCCAAGGTCGCCGTGGGGGAAGAATCTGCCAGCATGAGCGTGCCATTATTGGCCGTCACTGTCGCGGTGGGGAGCGTTTTCAGCGGGGTGCAGGCGGAGAGGACTGCCAGCAGTGTCAGCAGGATTAGGAATGAGCTGCGATGAACGCGGTCGGGATTGTTTTTTATCTGGGAAGATGCCACGTTTATTTCCATCCAAATATTGACGATTAGCATTGGTTCGCATTATACTCTCTTGACCTCGGGGTGTAGCGCAGTTGGCAGCGCACCGCGTTTGGGACGCGGGGGTCGGCGGTTCAAGTCCGCCCACCCCGACTTCATAAACCGCCGTCGATTCTGGTCGGCGGTTTCCTTTTACTTGGACAGGCAAATCCGCCCACCCCTACACATGGGCTGCCAGAACCTGCATGGTTTTCCGGTGGTCTATGTTAAAATAAAGCTGGTATTATTGGAGGCATCCTTTACTATGGCAAAGAAACCCGACGGCGTGATTGTCGCTGTCCGTTATGCGGCGGACGGAAAGATCGAGACGGCGCGCATCTTCGAGCGGCGCGGCCCGACCTATTCAGACCGCGTGCATATCGACCGCGCCACGCTGGTCGAACGGATCAGGAGCAAAAAACGGTACGTGGTGGGCAGCCGCAGGAAATATCTGGCGAGCACCTTTGAGACTGGCCCGGAAGTGCGTTACCTGGAATCAAATGTGATCGCTACCAGTCCCGGCGCCGTGCAAGACATGCTGGAAGGCGTGCCCATTTTTTAGATATCCATCAGCGCGGTTTTAGCCAGCCGCCAGAGGTGAGTCATGAAAATCATTGATAAGACCCCCTATCTCAACAAGAACGGAATCATCGGCCCGCTCGAACGCATTCAGGGTACTTTTGCATTGGGGACGAACTGGTATGCGGACATGCAGGGTCAAGTGGAGGTGATCGCCGCGCTCGGAAAGCACCTTGACAACAAATACGTGTTGCTGCGCAACCCGATCCTGCCTGGTTCGCAGGACGTGCGCCTGCCGCTGGTCCTGTCCGGCCCGCCGGGCGTGTTCCTGCTGAATGTGACCAGCGTGCGCGGCATGTTCCGCGCCAAAGGGGAGGATTGGGGCACGATCACCGGCGATCACTTCAAGCCGATCAGGCCCAATCTCCTGACGCTTACCGCGCGCTACAGCCAGGGTTTGCAGAAATTCCTTGAGCGGCAGGGCGTGATAAACATGCTGACCGCGGAGCCCATCCTGCTGGCCACCAATCCCGGCATGCATGTCGACACCGTGCGCCCGCTGGTCAGGGTGGTGATGAGCGACGCGCTCGAACGCTTCGCGGTGTCCATCAGCCAGGCGCGGGCTTTTCAATCCCCGGAAGATGCCCAACTGATCATCGACCGCCTGCTCAACCCCAAAGTCATCAAGAAGGAGGCCCCCGCACCCGCTGTTCCGGCGGAGGAACGCCAGACTCCCATGTATGACCCCAACGAGCGCTTCAAAGAAGAGAGTCCGGCCCCGGATGCGGAGACCGGGGGCGAGCCTTTTGGTTCTTCCTACCAGGCTGAAGCCGCGCCGGTCTCGGTCGAACCCGCCGCGACACCGGTCAAGAAGAAGCCCGCCAAATCCCAGGGGAACATCAATATCACCAATAAACAGATGGCGATCATCGCCGGAGTGTTTGCATTTCTGGTGTTTTGCCTGATCGGACTAATCGCCATCGCCCTCTACATGAATGCCGTCTGACGCGCCCTTTTTGTCGCTTGTAATCCCCGCGCATAACGAGGAAAGCCGCCTGCCCGGTACGTTGGAGCAGGTGTTTGCTTTTCTGGAAAAGCAGACGTACAGCGCGGAGGTGATCATCGTCGAGAACGGTTCCACGGACCGCACCCTGGACATCGCGCAGGGCTTTGCCGGGCATTATCCCAGCCTGCGCGTCATCCACACCGACGAGCGCGGCAAGGGGCTGGCGGTCAAGCGCGGGATGCTCGCAGCGCGCGGAGCGTACCGCTTCTTCGCCGACGCCGATTTCTCCATGCCGGTCGGTGAGATCAACCGCTTCCTGCCCCCCGCCCTGCCGGATTTCGACATCGTCATCGCCTCGCGCGAGACCGCCGGCGCGGTGCGCTACGGCGAACCCTTCCGCCGCCACCTGAGCGGGCGCGTCTTCAACGCCCTCATCCGGCTGGTCGTGCTGCCCGGGCTGGAGGACACCCAGTGCGGCTTCAAATGCTTCCGCGCCCCGGTGGTCGAGGATATCTTCCCGCGCCAGACCATGCCCGGCTGGTCCTTCGATGTGGAGCTGCTGTACATCGCCCGCAGGAAAGGTTACCGGGTTCAGGAGATCGGCGTCCCGTGGTACTTCAACCCGGAGACCAAGGTCAGCCTGGTGCGCGATTCCCTGCGCATGGCTGCCGACCTGTTCACCATCCGCCGCAACGCCCGTCAGGGCCAGTATGATTGAACCGCCGCCCCTGACCCACGAGCGCGAACTGTGGCGGAACGGCTTTAGATATGTCGGGGGGATCGATGAAGCCGGGCGCGGCGCCTGGGCGGGCCCGGTGGCCGCGGCGGTCGTAGTGCTCCCGGCGGAGGCGGGCATCCGCCGCCCCCTCGCCTGTGTGCGCGATTCCAAGTTGATGACTCCCCTCCAGCGTGAACGCGCCGCTCCCATCATCAAAGCGGAGGCGCTGGCCTGGGCGGTCGGCTTCTCCTCCTCGGAGGAGATCGACTCGCTGGGCATCCTGCCTGCTACGCGGCAGGCGATCATGCGCGCGCTGGAGATGCTACCGCTGCTCCCTGAATACCTGCTGCTCGATTACATCCACTGGCCTGCATTAACGAAACCGCACCTCACGCTGCCCAAAGGCGAGCGGCACTCCCTGAGCATCGCCGCAGCCTCGGTGCTGGCCAAGACCGCGCGGGACGCGCTCATGCGCGAGCTGGACGACCAGTACCCCGGCTACGGTTTTGCCCGTCACAAGGGATACGGCACGCCACAGCACCGCGCCGCCCTCGCCCGGCAGGGACCCTGCCTCATCCACCGCAGGAGCTTTAACATCCATGCGTAGAGATGGTTGCCGTATTGTGAAATATGAATTTAGTATGCGATACAGACTGTTTATAACCTATTATGCAGACCGTTAAACACTAGTTGGACGGCGACCTGAGTATTTATGTGCAAGACCAAAGTGGAGAGGCGCAACGACAGTATGTTTGTCAAACACTTTTGCTTGTTGCTTGCGATTCTCTTCCTGCAAGCGTGTACTACCCCGAAATCAACGTTAGCAACCGGCGATGGGCAAATCGCTTTTGTGTCTGACCGCAGTGGCAAAATGAGTATTTATATGATGAACGATGATGGCTCAGAACAATTCAATTTGACTGACGATTTTGCTGATAGTTATTTTTCTCCAGCATGGTCGCCGGATGGAAAACGTATCGCGTTCAATTGCTCCTTCAGTAACTTAACATTCAATTCATCGGGCACGGAGATTTGTGTAATAAATGCTGATGGCTCAGAACTAATCCGCCTGAACAAAAGCGGAGGGGATGATACACAACCCTCCTGGTCGCCTGATGGGATGAAAATCGCTTTTGCTACGACTCGCCAAGGGTACAGGCAAATCTTCGTGATTAACGCAGATGGGACGAAGCCCATCAACCTGACAAGAAATTCATCAGACGACTCATTTCCGACTTGGTCGCCGGATGGCAAGAAAATCGCTTTCGTCTCTGAACGTGATGGTAACCAAGAAATCTACGTTATGAACGCCGATGGGACAGAGCAAGATAATCTAACCCATACCCAAACTGATGACAACCAACCTGCTTGGTCACCGGATGGCGCGCGGATTGCATTTGTGTCTCAGCGTAGTTTCTATAGCCAGATATTCGTTATGAATGCTGATGGTTCAGCCCAAACCAATATTACAAATAATTCGTTCAACAACTATGTCCCAGCATGGCGCCCGTAGGCATTGGTCCAAGCGCACGCCGTCCAACACTGTCTCCAGCGAACTGGCTTTCAGATAGCCGCTGACACACCCGTTAAGTGTCTAACTCTAATAGAGGTGATTTATGTGCCGTAACATCAAGATATTAAGAAACGCGAGCGTCCCGCCCACCGAGGAAGAAATCGCGCTCGCCGCCCTTCAGTACGTGCGCAAGGTATCGGGCTACCGTTCCCCTTCGCGGGCAAACAAGGAAGCCTTCGACGTCGCTGTCCTCGAGATTG
>JBGPQJ010000033.1:0-21564 GCA_041488995.1 Anaerolineae bacterium | reverse complement strand
CCGGTAACCCGGTTTGGGAACATGCCCGCCCGTGTAGCCCGATTCGACCGATTCCACCCCACGCAACTCATCGTACACGGCTTCGAGACACCAGAAGCATCCCCCGGACAGTGTGGCAATTTCCTTTTCCGCACTCATCTTTTTCCTCTATAAAATGCTGGGGCGGATCATGATCCGCCCCAGCATAAAACCATCAAGTCTCATGCACTCGGCTCGGCAGCAGCTTCCTGAGCCGGGGCTTCCTCGTGCAGCAGGATGACGTCTCCTGCCGCGTTCAGGTCAACGGAGATATGGTCACCGTCATGGAAGGTGCCGGAGAGCAGCGCATCCGAGAGTTGATCCTCCACCTTCTGCTGGATGATGCGGCGCAGCGGGCGCGCCCCCATCTCCGGATCATATCCCTGTTCGGCAAGCGATGCCAGCGCCGCGGGCGAAGCGGTCAGGTGGATGTTGTGATCCTTGAGCCGCAACGCCACCTTGTCCAGCTCCAGCGTAACAATCTTGGTGATGTCTTCCCTGTTCAATGCGCGGAAGACTATCACGGTGTCCACGCGGTTGATGAACTCGGGGCGGAAGGCGCGCTTGAGTGTCTCGGTCAGTTTCTTGCGCATTTCTTCGTAGGAAAGCTGCTCATCGGTGACCTCATCCCGCTTCAAGTTGAAGCCAAGAGAAGCCTGCTTCTTGATCAAATCCGCGCCGATGTTGGAGGTCATGACGATAATCGCATTGCGGAAATCGACCCGGTGCCCGCGCGCGTCTGAAAGCTGGCCTTCCTCCATGATCTGCAGGAGCATGTTGTGGACTTCCGGATGAGCCTTTTCGATCTCGTCAAACACCACGATCGAATAGGGTCTTCGGCGCAGGGCTTCAGTGAGCTGCCCTGCATCGTCGTAACCGATGTAGCCGGGAGGCGCACCCACCAGACGGCTGGCAGTGTGCCGTTCCATGAACTCGGACATGTCCAACTGGATGGCGGCATCCTCGCTGCCAAACATGAATTTGGCAAGGGTCTTGGTCAACTCGGTCTTTCCAACGCCCGTCGGTCCAAGGAAGATAAACGATCCGATCGGGCGGCGCGGGTCCTTCAACCCGGCACGGGCGCGGCGCACAGAGCGCGCAATCGCCTCGATCGCTTCGTCCTGCCCGATGATGCTGACGCGCAATTCCTCTTCCATCTTGAGCAGGCGCTGGGATTCCTCCTGCGCAATCTGCATCACAGGCACGCCCGTCCACATCGCAACGACTTCGGCAATATCATCCGCCGTGACCACCGGGCTGTTGGCGCGGTCCCAGCCGGTGCGCAGTCGCTCCAGCTGATTCTCGATTGAAATTTCCTGCTCCTGGTAGGTCTGTAGTTCGTCGGTGTTGCCCTCTTCCTGCGCGAGGGCGCGGTTGGCGCGCACCTCCCGCAACTGGGTGAACAGGTCCTTCGCCTGTTTTGCAGCCGGAGATTTGTACATACGCACCCGGGAGGACGATTCATCGATCAGGTCGATGGCCTTGTCCGGAAGGAAACGTTCGGTCACATACCGCGACGAGAGATGGGCAGCTGCCACAAGGGCTTCATCCGAAATCACCAGATGGTGATGCTCTTCATACGCGCCGCGAATGCCCTTCAGGATTTGGATGGTTTCTTCTTCCGAGGGTTCCTCCACCAGAACAGACTGGAAGCGACGCTCGAGGGCCGCATCCGATTCGATGTGCTTGCGATACTCATCCAGGGTAGTTGCACCGATCACCTGTAGTTCACCGCGCGAAAGGGCGGGTTTCAGAATATTCGCGGCATCCACCGATGAGCCGGCAGCGCCTGCCCCGACCAGCATGTGGACTTCGTCAATGAACAGGATGGAACCTGCCTGTTTGAGCTCATCGATCACCCGCTTGAGCCGTTCCTCAAACTGACCACGGTACATCGTCCCGGCGACCAGCGAGCCGACATCCAGCTGCAGTACACGCTTGTTCATCAGCGGGGCGGGTACATCGCCGTCCACGATGCGCTGGGCGAGACCCTCCACGATGGCGGTTTTGCCAACGCCCGGTTCACCGATCAGGGCAGGGTTGTTCTTGGTGCGGCGGGCAAGGATCTGGATGACGCGCTCGATCTCCCTCTGGCGGCCGATGACCGGGTCAAGTTTGCCCTGTTCAGCCCTGGAGGTGAGATCCGTCGCCAGCTGGTCGATCAGCGGGGTCTTTGCGTTTTGCTGCTGTCCCTGTGGGGTTTTCTGCGGCTCTTTGGCCGGCCCGGCAGGTGCGGGGGACGAAGAGGAGGATTCCTGCAAGACGCGGCGGGTCTGGCGGCGCACATCATCGGGAGTCACGCCGAGGCGGCGCAGTGTTTCCAGTGCCGTCCCTTCACCACGGACAAGACCGAGCAGGAGATGCTCCGTCCCGATGTAATGGTGCCCGAGGCGGCGGGCTTCTTCAATGGCAAACTCCAGGACCTGTTGGGTCTCATTGGAGAGCTCAATCTTGTCATCCGGTGAACGGCCTTCCCCCGTCAGGCGGTTAACCATCTCGCGGACGCGGTCGGTCTCCAATCCCATTTCTCGCAGGACGCGCCCGGCGACGCCGCCTTCTTCTTCGACAAGCCCGATCAAAAGGTGCTCAGTCCCGATTAAATTCTGGTGCGCGCGTTCAGCCTCCTGGTGAGCCAGGCTCAAGACGCGGCGTGCTCGCTGTGTGAAACGCTCCATGCCAGCCATAAGTTTCTCTCCTAAACCAATCAGACCACTACAGTCTGGATAATTCTACCAAAGAAGGAAGGGATTCCCGGATATGAGATTTATTAGAGTTTTACTATGTGAATGATTTCACTTAACGATTATCTCCATCCCCCTTGATCTTGCCGCGTTCCAGACGGTCGTAGAGCTTGGCGATGTTGGCTTCAGCAACGTCATCAAGATTGAGCTCAAGTTCGGTGCACACCTGGGCGATGTACCAAAGCACGTCACCCAGTTCGGCTTTGAGCGCTTCTCGGGCCTCAGGACCGATTTCGCCGTTTTTGTCACGGAAGACCTTTTTAATTTTCCCGGCCACCTCTCCCGCCTCGTTGACCAAACCAAGCGTCGGGTAGATGACGGCGTGACCGATGGCAGGGTATGCAGCAGTCTTGCGGGATTTATGCTGGTATTCGGTAAAGTCCATATCCTCTCCGTTATTTTGAACAAGGACGGGCTTGCGTGCCCGTCCCTATCGTCGTGAAAGCTATTTTACCCTTTTCTCAATCGCAGCGCGAATTCGATCCGTCAGCGGTTTATGCTTCTCAGGGTCGAAGTGAGGTGCTTTCGCCCAATCATAGAACCAGACCGGCCCACGGCGCAGGTCATCAGGCTCGGCGTCATAGCGCGGGAAGATGTGGACGTGCAGAGCTGGTTCGCTGTTTCCCAGGATTTCATAGTTGATGCGCGCCGCACCCGTCACCTCAAGAACGGCATCGCCGATGAGGCACATGTCCCGCAAAAACTTTTCACGTCCTGAAGAATCCAGATCATTCAGGCTGGGAACCACCGGATCGGGCAGCAGCAAACAATAACCGTTGAGCACTTGCACGTCTCCAAAGACTGCCCAGCCCGATTCCATGCGGCACAGGACTGCGGGATTTTTACCCCGGCGGGCAGCTTCAACGCGCCGATGAATCAGAGTGGTCATGGAAGACTCCTTAATAAATATAGGGGATTAAGAGTTTCGTACGCGCTTTATAAGCAGTCCATTGATCGCCGAAGCGTGCCGCCAGAGCAGCCTCTTCACGCCGGGCGCGCCCTGCAAATGCTATCAACGATGAGAGGAACAATATGAACACCATCCATACTGGGTAAAGCAAAGTCAGTCCCAGCATGGCGGCCCACCAGCCAAAATACATCGGGTGACGGACAAAGGCATAAGGCCCGCCCTGGATGAGTACATGATCGTCCAGCAGCTTGACCTGCTGGCTGGTGCTAAGGCCCCACATTCTGCCGAGCGTGCGGCGAGCCCAGAGCATGAAAGCGCAGCCCGTCAAATAGAGTGCCAATCCGATCACACCCAGGACGCGCGCTGCACTGGCGGATATGGACAGTGGAAGCGGAATCCACAGGTAATAGAACATCGCGGCACAGATGGTCATTCCAAGCACGATCATGCCAATCTGCGCCCAAAACGGCCACTTCCGCCCTTTGCGTTCGGGGAGTAAAGTAACCGCCTGCCCCTTCCGCAGGGCAGCCAGCCACTCCGCCAGGGTCAGGACAAAGCTGACATAGACCAGACTGACAATGACAATGACGGCAGCAATCCAATCGAACGTATCCATCAGACACCTCCGGAAGTTCAATTTCTACATGGTGAACAAAGGTAAAAAACAGAAAGTGAAAAGGGGTTCCTTTCACTTTCTGTTTCTATCCACCAAAAAAATCATTCAGTTTGTCAAGAAAACCCTTTTCCTGCGGTCTGGGGGTTGAGCCGAGGCTGTGCGCAAGCTGCTCAAACAATTCACGCTGCTCCTTGCTCAGCTTCGACGGGGTCTCGACATTCACGATGACATATTCATCCCCGCGGCCGCTTTTACGAAGGCGGGGCACGCCTTTCCCTTTCAAGGTAAAGATTTTCCCTGGTTGAGTCCCGGCAGGGATGTTGAGTTTTTCAGTGCCGTCCACGCTCGGGACCTCGATTTCCGAGCCAAGAGCCGCCTGCGCCACGTTGATATCCAGGTCGAGCAGGATGTCGTCGCCCTTGCGCTTGAAGAACTTATGGGGTGTCACCGTCACAGATAGGAACAGATTGCCATTGGGTCCGCCATTCGTCCCGGGCTGTCCTTCGTTTGGCAAGCGGATCTGCACCCCGTTGTCCACACCGGAAGGGATGGAGACTTTCTTCTTGACCTTCTTGCGCTCCAGACCGCTTCCGCGGCAGGTGTGACAGGGTTGCTCGATGATCTCGCCCCGGCCACCACAGTTGGGGCAGGTTATGGTTTCCACCATCTGGATGACAAAAGTCTGCCGCACCTGGCGGACCTCGCCCCGCCCGCCGCAGGTCGTGCATGCCTTGGGAGTGGTACCGGGCTCAGCGCCGGTTCCCCGGCAGGTGGCACAGACTTCGTCGCGGGTGAACTCCACTTCCCTCTCAACGCCAAAGATGGCTTCTTCGAACGTAAGCTGGACTTCCATCTGGAGGTCGCGCCCGCGCCGCGGCGTTTTGCGCGAAGAAGCGCTGGCGCGCCGCCCGCCGCCAAAGCCAAAACCGAAGAGTTCCTCGAACAGGTCCGAGAAGTCGGCCGTGTAATCGGGCATGCCACCCATTTCACCCAGACCCTGTTTTCCGAAGCGGTCATAGCGGGAGCGCTTATCGGGGTCGGAAAGCACGCCGTAGGCTTCGTTGATCTCTTTAAACTTCTCCTCAGCGTCGGAGGCTTTGTTAACGTCAGGATGATACTGCCGCGCGAGCTTGCGGAACGCCTGTTTAATCTCATCCGTGGAGGCATTCCGGGGGACACCAAGGATTTCGTAGTAATCGCGATTAGTCATAAGGTTTCGTCAGTTGCCCGTTTTGAGCGTTCATACCCAAGCCACAACCTGTGAGACGAATATACCAGCAAAACTATTCCTTCACTTCGCCATCCACCACATCACCAGCAGGCGGAGTCTGTTCATTTGATGGCGAGCCAGCTTGCGGGTCGTTCGTATCATACATACTGCCGCCGATGCGCTGGATCGCCTGTCCAAGAGAATCCGTAGCAGAGCGGATCAAACCTACATCATCCTTTTCCAGTGCAGTTCTAACCTCAGCCACGGCTTTCTCGACTTCCGACTTGACCTCCGCTGGAATTTTATCGGCGTAATCCTTCAGCAGCTTTTCAGCCGAGTAGACGGTATTGTCTGCAGTGTTGCGGACCTCGATTTTTTCCTTTCGCTGTCGGTCATCTTCAGCATGGGCTTCAGCCTCGCGCTGCATGCGCTCGACCTCATCTTTGGACAGACCCGATGAGGCGGTGATGGTGATATGCTGCGAGCGGCCGCTTGCCTTATCCTTGGCGGTCACTTTAAGAATGCCGTTGACGTCAATGTCAAAGGTCACTTCAATTTGAGGCATGCCACGCGGAGCGGGCGGAATTCCATCCAGGATGAATTTGCCCAGCGACTTGTTATCCAGGGCGAGTGGACGCTCGCCCTGCAAGACGTGGATCTCGACCTGTGTCTGGCTGTCAGTGGCCGTGGAGAAGACCTGCGAGCGGCGCGAAGGGATTGTGGTATTGCGCTCGATCAGAGGAGTGGCCACACCGCCCAGCGTTTCGATCGAGAGCGTGAGCGGGGTCACGTCGAGCAGAAGGATATCGGTGACTTCGCCGCCCAGCACGCCGGCCTGGATGGCAGCGCCGACAGCAACCACCTCGTCAGGGTTGACGCCCTTGTGCGGGTCTTTGCTGAACATTCGACGCACCGCCTCCTGTACCGCCGGCATGCGCGTCATGCCGCCCACCAGGACCACTTCGTCAACTTGAGCCGGGGTGATGCCCGCATCCGTCAGCGCGCTGCGCATGGGGGCAAGCGTGCGCTCGATAAGGTCGCTGGTCAGCTGCTCAAATTTGGCTCGCGTCAGGGTGGTGACGAGATGCTTGGGACCCGAGGCATCAGCAGTAAGATAAGGCAGGTTGATTTCTGTCTGCATGACGGAGGAAAGTTCAATTTTGGCTTTCTCGGAGGCTTCCTTCAGGCGCTGGAGCGACTGTTTGTCGTTGCGCAGGTCGATGCCGTTGTCGCGCTGGAACTCGGTGCTGAGGTGGTCCATGATGCGCAGGTCAAAATCATCCCCGCCGAGGAAAGTATCGCCGCTGGTGGATTTGACTTCGAACACGCCATCGCCCACGTCGAGAATCGAGATGTCAAACGTCCCACCGCCCAGATCATAAACGGCAATGGTTTCGTTCTTCTTCTTATCCAGACCGTAGGCAAGGCTGGAGGCGGTCGGTTCATTAATGATGCGCAAGACTTCCAGGCCTGCAATCTTGCCGGCGTCTTTGGTGGCATTACGCTGAGCGTCATTGAAATAAGCCGGTACGGTGATGACCGCCTGCGTAACCGTCTCACCAAGATAGGCTTCTGCATCGCGCTTGATCTTGGCAAGGATCATCGCCGAGACCTCAGGCGGGCTGTAGTCCTTTTCGTCGATCGTCACGCGCACGTCTCCGTTTTCAGCCTCGGCAACCTTGTAAGGCACGCGCGCCAGCGTCCGCTGGACTTCGCCATCGCCGTACTTGCGCCCCATGAAGCGTTTGATTGAAAAAACAGTATTCTGCGCATTGACAATCGCCTGATTGCGGGCAACCCGACCCACCAGCCGTTCGTGGTTCTTATTGACCGCCACCACCGACGGGACAAGTCGCTCCCCTTCCGCTGAAGGGATAACGACGGGGTCTCCGCCCATCATGATGGCACAGACAGAATTCGTGGTGCCGAGGTCTATTCCGATGATTTTACCCATGCAAGATTCCTTCAACGTAGACGATATGACACCTGAACAATAATTGTTTCATGCAATCGTCGGGGTTTGTGGTTTTATTGCGCCACCCGCACCATCGCATGGCGGATGACACGCTCGCCAAGCATATAACCCTGCTGAACAACTGCAATGATTTGCCCGCTTTCATGGTCTTCGCTGGGCTCATGTGAAATCGCTTCATGCAGGTTCGGGTCAAACATTTTTCCTTCCGCATCGATGCGGGTTACGCCCTCGGCGTCCAGAATGGCCTGCAATTTCCGGTAGATCAACTCGATGCCATTTACCCACGATTGGCTTGTCTCATCTGTCGGGCGGTTCAACAGCGCCCGCTGCAAATCGTCCATCACGGGCAGGAAGCGGCTGATAATCGCGCCGCGCATCAATTGTGCCGTGCCAAGCTGTTCGCGTTCGAGACGTTTTTTATAGTTCGAAAATTCCGCCTGTGAGCGCTGCCACCCGTCGAGGTATTCAGCAGCGGTGGATTGGGTTTCCTCGAGCTGCTTTTTGAACGTCTCAAATTCCTCGAGGGGAACGGTCGGGATGGCGACCTCAGCGGAAAAAGCCTTCGCCTCAGGCTGCTCACCGGTTCCTATATGTTTTTCTTCAGCTTTTGCTTTGTGCTTTTTGTCAGTCATGCCCTGTAGTTCCTTCCTCAGTAAAGGCACCACGGAACACACCGAAACTTTTCTCTTTGCTCCGTGGTACTGTGTAATTTAATTTATTCACCGCCGATATTTTCATTCACCAGATCAGACAGCAATCCCGCGACGTAGCGCACCGTCGGTATTGTGCGCGCATAAGACATGCGCATGGGACCCAGAACGCCGAGGGTGCCCGTCGCCATGCCCGGGACACCGTACCGCGCCAGGACCATTGAGCACTGGCGAAGTTCATCCCATGTACCCTCGCCTCCAATTAATACCTGAACTCCTCCCACTCCGCTATTCATTACCGTGCGGGCAAGCAAATCCTGAAGGGTGGAGCGTTCTTCAAACAAGCGCAGCGCCCGGCGGGCATTGTCCGAATCCGTAAATTCCGGCTCAGAGAGTACATTGGTCAGTCCGTCCACATATATTTCGCCTGAGACACGCGCGTCCGTGCTGCGCATATCTGTTGTGATAATGGTCAGGATGTCCTGCTCCAGGGCATCTGTGTGCATGGGCAGAGAAGCGAGTTCATCGAGGGTTTTTCCTGATATTTGTTGATTGAGCCGATTGGCGGTGGTGCCCAACCTCTCCTGGGAAACCGGCTCGGCAAGCGTCAGGATTTGTTGATCAACATCACCATCGCCCATGACAAGCACCATCAGCACCTGGCGGCCCTGTGTCGAAATGAGTTCGACGTGCTTGAAGTGGGCCCGTTCAGCGTGGGGTGCAGTGACGACGGATACTCCCTGTGATTGGTGCGCCAGGATGGACGCAGCCAGCGTCATCCACTGGTCAATGTCCTGCCGCGCCTGATAGAACTGGTGGCTGATGGTACGCTGGACTGATTCAGGCAAGTCCACCTGCTGCATCAAATGCGTGACGAAATAACGGTAGCCTTCTTCGGTGGGAACGCGACCCGCCGAGGTATGCGGCTGCCGCAGGAAACCCTGCTCGGTGAGCGCCGCCAGTTCATTCCGCACCGTGGCAGAGGACAGGTCAAGATGAAAATGCTCAACAATGCGCTGCGAGCCAACCGGCTGAGCGGTTTCTATATGATCGCGCACCACAAGCATCAGGATTTTCTTTTGGCGTTCTGTAAGATCAGTCATATTTTATAAGGGTTGGCAGGCTTTAGCACTCTCGCGATAAGAGTGCTAATTTAACGAAGTTAATGATAACATGCGCGGGACGGGAAAGTCAATTGATTGGCCGGAATTCAAACACTTCTCTTATCAAATAAAATTCGGCGCACCTGAGTAGGCGCGCCAAATTTATCGTCTTACTTGGTTACTCTCAGCTCATTTCCCGGGCAACTGAGACAGACTGTTTCAGCGTCCAGTGCTTCCACTCCCCTAGCGCCACCAGCAGTCCGGCAAGGATCAGTACGCCGCCGATGAGAGTCATCGAGAAATGGAAGGCATCTCCGTAATTGACGCCGCCCCAGGTGTGCGTTGAACCGACCATGTATTGGATCGTGAAAGCCATCATACCGCTGAGCAGCAGGGTAATGGCTGCCACGGGTCCATTGTCGTTCCTGGCACCCGCGGGCTTTTCATAATTCACACCCTGCCAGATGAACGGGATGCGGAAGATCAGGAAAACGATCAGGGTCAGTACAGCGCTGTAGACGACCATATCCACCGGCATCGACCCGCCACGGATGGAACGCGAAGCGTAAATGTGGATGAACCCGACCACAACACCTGCGACCAGGGAAATGATCGTATCACGGTAGGCAGCATATGTGCCCTTGATCAACAGGACGGTGGCGCGCACCATCATCACACCGATGGCTATGGTCACCAGCATAAAGATCATATAAAGCCACTCCCACCCGATCAGCGCCGCCATTGCCTCGGACCCGGCGGCAAAACGGGCAGGAAAGAGCGCCGCGCAGACAGTGCCGATGCCGCCCATCAGGGTGAAGACGGAGGTCAGCCCCATGAGGATAATACCCACCCAGCGCAGGATTTTGGAAATCATGCTGTCTCGCGACATTTTTCTTCTCCTTTTTCGATTAGGATAATAAATGGTCTTAAAGGTTCTGTTCACCTTTAAGACCTTGAGGTCAAGCCAGAGAAAAACCTACTACAAAACATGCTGTCATGATCAGGAGCAGTCCTGGCAGGATTCTGAGGATGGTCTCTCGTGAGAGGATGGGCCTTCCCGCTTTCAGGAATGAGAGCAATAATCCGCCCACCCCCATGAGCGCCCCGCCCAGGCCCACCAGCGCAAAACCGGGACTCGCCTGTCCTTGCAGCACCATGTAGACAGGCAGCAGGAAGATGACCAGGCCCGCGATCCCATGCACGAATGCCAGCACGATGGTCGGCACCTTACCCGGCATTGGGAAGGTGCGGGTGATGATGACCGCCAGGAATCCAATGATCGCGAAGACAAGGTAGCCGGTCCGCCACACAGGGGCGTGTTCCCATACCAATCCTGTGGAAAGGCTGAGAGGAATAATGGTTGCAACAATGACCACGATTGGGCTGTCCAGAACGTCGAAGCCGAGGATGATCATCAATAGCGTAGCAACGAGCAGCACACCAAAGGCAATGGTGTAGGCGATGATGGGCAGTGTGCTCAGGTTGTTGATGCCGACCACAATCTGGTATGCCGCAAGCAAGGCGGTCATCAGCAGCAGGAGTCGGTCGAGCACCGTCATCTTCATAATGTCACACGATCGTCACAAACGGCTGGATCGAAAGCACAACCATCGAGCAAAGCATGTACAGCGACGCATACTTGAACAATCCAAAGTTGATCTGCTCCGAGGGGCGCGTGACTGTGGCAAAGGACAGCAGCAGCAGCCCAACCGCCAGCACAACCATCAGGCGTAGGAATCCCGCCTGCACGCCGATCAGAACGCTGGCCCAGCCGATACAAACTGCCGCCAGGATGGCTGAAACAGCAATCGTGGCGCGTGTAAAAGCGAACCCATAGGTGGATGGGAAGGTCGGCACGCCAGCCGCCTTGTAATCGTCGTAGTAGCGCATCGAAAAGGTCAGGATGTGCGTGGGGATCCAGAACAGCACTGCCAGCATCAGCAGGATGCCCACCATGTCAACTCGTCCGGTGGCGAGCACGCGCCCCGCAAGGATGGGCATTCCGCCCGAGATCCCGCCCCACACGATGCTCCAGCAAGTCCTGCGTTTGAGCCAGATGGTGTAGATGACCAAATCGAAAAATAAACCGGCAAATACCACACAGCCATAAGCGGGATTAATCGCCACTGCCCAGCCCACCCCCAGCATGGACAGAACAAGCCCCAGCCGCAACGCCTCCTTCAGGCTAACCGCGCCTGTCGCCAGGGGTCGGTTGTGGGTGCGATTCATGACCGTATCAATATCGTGGTCATACCACATGTTCAGGATGGTGCTGCCGCTGATGGCCAGGAACAGGCTGCCAATTAATCCCATGAATGTGCCGAGATGGACTTCCATCCCGGCGCTAAGATAACCGGCAATCCCGGTGGAGAGCAGCAACCCGGTTTGCGGAGTCTTGATCAGAGGCAGATAGCGGCGAAACTTGACGGCGAGCAAATTCATTACATTACCTCGAAAGAGATTCCAATTCTATCAGCGTACGCAACGGAAGCCGACTCCGGGGCTCACATAGGTCGGGGTGGCATTGTTGCGGACCCAGGTGCGCAGATCCATATCGTACGTATCCTTTGAGCCGCCGCGCATAAAGCGGTAGTGCATGCCTTCATACACGTTACCGGTCCATTGCCACACATTGCCCGCCATATCATAAAGCCCATAGGGACTGGCGGAATCCAGGGTGACATAATCATCATAGGTCTTCCCGTTGAAGAAACCAACGGGGGAAGTACGCGAACCGAAGGAGCTCATGTCTTCAAACGGATCCCGGCTGGCGTAGAAATTGGCATTGCTGCGTGCGATGTCATCGCCCCAGGGGAAAGGACGACCGTCCATGCCGCGCGCTGCTTTCTCCCATTCCATTTCTGTAGGCAGGCGCCAGCCATAATAGTTACAGTAACCCAAAGCACCGAACCAGGTGACCATGGTCATCGGGTGATTTTCGTAACCTTCTTTCGCGCCAAAGGAAACTTTGCTTGTGAACTCTACTTTTTGGGATGGGTCATCGAGCGGGATGTAGAGCCAGTCGCCCGCGTCAATTTTTTCTTCGTGCTTGACGCCGTGGAACACATCGCCGGGATAGTAGCCAACAATTTTCTCCCCCTCGATCTTAATGGATCCGTCGGCTCGTGCATCAGTCAAGAAAGCCGCGTACTGTGCCACAGTCACGTCGGTTACCATGATCTCATAATCATTATCGATCGTAACCGGGTCATTGTGCTGCCCGTAAAGGAATTCACCCGCCGGGACGGTCGCCCAGACCTCGGGGTCCGCGCCGGTCTCATAAACCGGTACCGGGGCACTCAAATCGACGGGGCCGCAGGAGGCCGGCAGGAGGAGGATCAGCAGTGAGAACCACAGAATGTGCTTCATCACTTCACCTCCGCAGACAGATCATCCTGTTCCTGTTCTTCCACCCAGCGTCCTTTTTTCTTGAACAAATCCGCCAGCCGCCAGATCAGGATCATGGCCAGGATGACGAGCAGCATTCCCAGTCCAAAATCCATCAGATACATGACCGTGTTGACCAGCGGCTGCTGTCCTGCTTCGCTGACGAACAGCCGTTTCATCTCGAAAATGGTGACGGAGGCAAAGGCCAGGTCGGACAGGATGATGATGGACCAGCCATAGAGCTTGCGGATCCTGCCTTTCAACCCGATCATCTCGCCGTAGTAGAGCAGGATGATGGTGGCAATGATCGCGGAAAGAACATGCCAGTGGCCAGTCAGCTCGATGCGCTCCTCGCGCGCCGGCCAGACGCGGAAGATCTCGTCCAGGCGCACAGCCATCAAGATGCCGATCCCGCTGACAGTAAAATTCATGAATATCATCTGCCAGAGAGGCCCGAATCGGAGCGGGTCGCGTACCAGCGCGGCCATTTTCTGGCCAAAGGTCGGCCTGGCAATACCGGCGGTCCCTTCGTGGATGAATTTACCAAAGCCGAAAATGACCAGCATCAGCGCTGCCAGCATGGAGGGGGTCGCGCCGACATAGATGACCATATGGGCGATCGGTTCGAGCGGGGTGACCACGCCCCACACGCCCAGGTTGAGCACGATGGTGCCGAGGATCATCAACGGCATGGCGATTTTATGAAGGACGCCCTTGAAATCCAGCCAGCGCCCGATGATCAGGGTGATCATGATGGCAATCAAGGCCAGCATGATGTGCAGGTGGCCGATGACCGAGTATTCCATCACAGTCTTCTCAGGATAACGGATGATGTTCTCGGCTAGGAATACCTCGAACCCGTTACCGAAATACGAGCCGGGGACCGCGCCGAAGAGAACAGATGCCAGAGTGGTAACACCCGCAGCGAAGAAAGCCACGCGCTCGATGTCCACGCCGTTCTTTGAAGTGGAGTAGGCTTTGTCCGGCTGGTGGACTTCCCTGTTCCAAGGCCAGAGCGCGATCACCAGCAGGATGCCGGCGAAGAAGATCAGCGTCAGACCGGCAATGTACAGGCCATGCAGTGCCCAGTTATGACCCCAGTAGGCAAAACCCATGCCGAAGACCATTGCCATCAGGTAACCGATCGTGATCAACGCACGCACGGCTGTCTTGTAGAATTCCTTCATCTTCAACAGCCCGGTGATCATGTAAGTCTCGATGGCTACCACGGCCATGGCAATGGAATGGTAAAGGATGATGATTCGCCCTTCGCGTTCAGCCTGGACCAGATCCATGCCAAAGACCCGCACGACAAAATCCCGCACCCCCAACTCCGCCATCGGCCCGGAGAGCATGCCAAAGAGCGCAGTCTCGATGGCGATCATCGAAATGGCGACCAGGATCAGGCCTTTGGTGGAACGAAAAAGGAAGCTTATCCGCGCTTGAACTGCCAGCATAAAGACTCCTTCTACCTGCCAGGTTTTGTTATTTACATCACAAACAAACAGTGGAGCACTCGGATTTTTATTTTATATGGTTTTCAAAAGACCCGGAATCCTTGCGATCCCGGGAATAAAATCAACCCTTGATGTCCCTGACAAAGCCGTATGTAAACGCAAGCGTCATCAATAGCAGCAACGGTGTCAGGATCATCATGACGAACTCAGGGCTGAAGAAAAGCAACTGTGAGCCGGCAGAGAGGAATGCCAGCGCGATGCCGCCCAGACCAATCAGGACGCCGCCAACACCCACCCACCAGAAACCCTTGGGGGCTTTTTTGTCCATGCTGGCTTTGATGGGCAGCAGGAAGATGACCAGCCCCGCAACGCCGTGGAACAGCGGTACGGAGATTTTCTTCAAGGCCTCATAACCGCCGATGGAGGATATGGCAATCGCCAGAAAACCAACCAGCGCGAACCACTTGTACACTTTCTTATACTGCGGCAGATATTCCTCCACCAGGCCGATTGAAATGCCCAGCGGTATGAGGGAAGCCACTGTCAGAACATAGGGCGAAGCAAGTATCCCCAGCCCCAGGAATATGAGCAATACCCCGGAAACCAGCAGGACGAGGAAACCCATCATGTAGTAGACATCGTAGAGTTTCTTCTCCTTGCTGTAACGCCCCCAGAAGCGGACCAGCAGGTAGGCGGCCACCGCACCTGTAAGAAGCAGGAACAGGTTATTGAGCGTGAACAGGTTCATGAGCATTCTCCTTTACTGTGAAGAAAAGTAGGGTTTTTGTGTATTTTAGCACAATAAAGCTTCCCGAGTCTTTAACAGAAGTTACAATTCTGCTCTGGAAACAGGACCATCATGACGAACCCGGCGCTTGGGTATTTTCTAATCTGATCCTGTCCACCGCTCCCACAAGCCGGGCCAGACGAGTATCACGACCAGAATCAGGCAGACAATCGGCCCAAGGGCAAACAGTGAGAAACGACCCAATTGCTGCGCAGTGACGAATGCCAAAGGAATGCCAACCACCAATTCCGTTGTCGCGGATAAAAGGCCGAGCACGCGCATCCAGCCTTTAGGTTTGGTCAACAACCCTACAGTAACCACCGCCCAGCCAATCGTCGCAACCCAGTGAAGACGCTCTACCAGTACAAAGATAGGAGCACCTTGAGTAATGATACGGCTGGTGCTAGCAACGCCGTTCATGAAGCAAAAGATGTATGCAATGCCGGTCAGTAAAGCCAGCAATATGCGGCTCCAGGATAACTGTCCAACGAAGCGTGTCATCAGGAAGTAGATGACCAGATACGGCCAGAATAGCGAGAAGTAAATCGGCGGCAGATCGGCAGCCATGTAAGGCACGTTGATAAACCAACTCCCCAGCAACGCCAGCACGATACCAATAACAGATAACAAGAAAGCCCAGTTTTTCCTAGTAAAGAAGCCGTAGGCGCTCACTGCAAAAAACACCCCTCCCAAGATGCCCAAATCCGCCATGGCAGGATGGATGTATTTCAACAGGATTTCACAGCCCGGTTCCGCGGACTCTGCACCCATGCCGATATGGTACCAGTTCAGAAAGAGGATAAAGTGCCCGATGATGCCCATCAAGGCACTGATTGTGGCTAGAATTCCGCCAAACACATTTTTATCTTTCATGTTTGATCTCCTTTTGTGAATATTGTTTTTTATGATTACGGTTGTTCCCCTGTGTGACAGGAACAACCGTTGTAATATGCTGCATCATTGTGAGCTGCCACGTAAACGACAGTGCCTGGTTCGATGTTTAGGTCGCAGTCTTTTAAGAAGAGGGGTTTTTCCTCCCATTCAAACACCCGGACGCCACAGCCAACGTAGACAGTCCCACGCCAGGTGTCATTACACAACGCTCCCTCTACGAGTTTGTCAACTTTCATGGTTTTGCCGTTGATTTCCACTTCGACGGGGAATGGACTGGGAACAGGTGTGGACAAGGTTTTCAGATCAACACTGGTGAGATACTGCTTTGAATCTGATATTGGCGGGCAGACGGGTTCCGCATTACATCCTGCCAGTAACAGGATAAGCAGGGAAAATAGAAATGCATTCATTTTTCTCATAATTTTCTCGCGCGATTGATTTTATATGTGAAAACTAGCACAAATAGCCCCTCACCGTCTTTGCCTTAACGCAAATTTATTGTAGAATTCTCTATCAGTCTAATAAGTGAAGAAAGCGGGTTCTTGAGTGGAAACGAATAATTTCTTGGCTCAAAATCAGATTTTTTCTCACCTGGACAAAAGTGTTCTCAAAAAAATAGAAGCCAGCGCGCAAAAGCGTTATTTTCAAGCTGGTGAATGGATTGTTCACCACGGGGATGTCTGGCCATACCTTTTCATAGTGGGCAAAGGCGAAGTGACAGCGGTCAAGGAATCTGCGGAAGGGCGGAGCTTGACCCTCGTCGCTGTTAAAGCGGGGGAAATCTTCTGGGGATTGGCGTTCTTTCTTGAAAATGCCCCCATGCCAGCCGGTTTGACGGTCTCACAGGATTGCGAGCTTCTTCTCTGGTCTCGTGAAACCTTATTGCCATCCTTGCTGGAGAATGGCAGGTTATCCTGGGAGCTATCCTGTTTGATGATTCAGCGCGTCTTGTTTGCCAGCGAAATTGTCGAGAAACTGGCTTTCCAACCGGTCGCCGGAAGGTTGGCCCATTTGCTGTTGGATCAATCCAGTGATAATAGTTCAGAACAACTCCCCCGCGATCTGACCCTGGATGAAATGGCAGCTCGCATCGGTAGCACGCGCGAGATGGTCTGCCGTTTCCTCCATCGCTTCTCTGACGATGGCATTATTCACATTACCCGAACCGAGTTCAGTGTGACCGATCGTAAAAAACTGCAAGACCTTGCACAGAAAGTCAAGTGATCAACATCCCCGCTCACTAAACTTTATAATCCTGGCAAATTAGATCATCCGTTGTCTCGCGCCACTGGATGAGTCGCGCCTGTTAAGAGCAGGAACAGGTTCACGATCATTCTCCTTGCTGTGAAGAAAAGTTGGGCTTTTGTGTGTTTATGCACAATATGCAGCCCCGAGTCTGTAACAGAAGTTACAAATTTGTTCCAGCAATATGTACATGATTTCACGAAGGTTTTTCTTATTGACCTTGACTTTCTTTCCACTTACAATAATTCTGTGATGAAGTTCTGCCTATATACGGCTGGTTTATCCCCTTATTACGGGGGATTCTTCCGCCCGGATCATGATCCTCCAGCGGCCTACTCCGGTGTGTGCCGCAATCAAATACTTTTAGCTGTTTCCTGATATTTTCCCCGGAGGAATACTACATGCCTACTCCCTTTGTTTCAAAGCGCGCCCCCATCTATAAAGATATTCCCGACGAAAAATGGAATGACTGGCGCTGGCAGTTAAGCAACCGTCTGAACAGCGTTGAAGAAATCGAGAAAGTGATTACCCTCACCGACAGCGAACGCAAAGCGCTGCAGACGACCGGCCTGTTCCGTGTGGATATAACCCCTTATTTCATCTCGCTGATCAACCCCGATGACCCACGCGACCCCGTCCGACAGCAGATCATCCCCCGCTCGGAGGAAATGCAGGCGTTCACGGCGATGATGGAAGACTCGCTCGCCGAGGACCGCCACTCCCCCGTGCCCGGACTGGTCCACCGCTACCCGGATCGTGTGCTGATGCTCGTCACAACCCAATGTGCATCCTACTGCCGCTACTGCACCCGTTCGCGCATCGTCGGTGACCCGACGGCCACTTTCTCGCGCGCCGAGTTTGAGATGCAGATCGGGTATCTCAAACGCACGCCGCAAGTACGCGACGTGCTGCTCTCAGGCGGCGATCCGCTGGTGATCGCGCCAAAAATTCTGGAGGAGATCCTCATCCGCCTGCGCGAAATCCCGCACATCGAAATCGTACGCATCGGTTCCCGCGTTCCCGTTTTCATGCCGATGCGCGTGACGCAGGAATTGTGCGACATGCTTTCCAAATTCCACCCACTGTGGTTAAACATCCATGTCAACCACCCAAACGAGATCAGCAAAGAACTGGCGGACGCATGCGACCGCATGAGCCGCGCCGGCATCCCGCTGGGCAACCAGTCGGTGCTGCTGGCAGGAGTGAACGACTGCGTCCATCTCCAGCGTGAACTGGTGCAAAAACTTGTGCGTATCCGCGTCCGCCCCTATTATCTTTACCAGTGCGACCTGGTCGAAGGCGCCGGACACTTCCGCACGCCGGTCGCCAAAGGTATTGAGATCATCGAGGGTTTGCGCGGACACACTTCCGGGTATGCCGTTCCGCAGTACATCATCGATGGGCCCGGCGGCGGTGGCAAGATCCCGGTCATGCCCAACTATGTGATCAGCATGTCCGACCACAAAATGATCGTGCGCAACTATGAAGGCCTGATCACCACCTACGAGGAACCCACCGAGTACAAAATACACGACCCCAAGACCTGCACGTTCTGTCAGAACAAGCGCCCGGAACCGGGTCAGATCGGTGTCACGGGCCTGCTCGACGGTGAGCAGATGTTCATCAAACCCGAGAATTTTGACCAGCTCCACAATCGTGACGGAATCCAGCATCGCCTGAAGGACGAGAAGAAGTGGCAGCCGCTCGGCATCGGTTCAGGAGAGCAATCTTCGCCTCCAAAGGAGTAAGATATGCACTACCGCCGCCTGGGACGTTCTGGATTAAAAGTCAGCGAGATCTCGCTTGGCTCGTGGGTGACTTTCGGCTCGCAGATCGAAGAAGATACAGCCGGTGAGATTGTCCATGCCGCCTACGATGCGGGGATAAACTTCTTCGACAACGCCGACATGTACGCCAACGGGCAATCCGAGGTTGTGATGGGCAAGGCCGTCAAGGATTTACCGCGCGAAGCGCTGGTGCTCTCCAGCAAAGTCTTCTGGCCAACCATGCCCGGACCCAACGGGCGCGGACTCTCGCGCAAGCACATCACCGAATCCATTCATGCCTCGCTCAAACGGCTGGATACCGACTATCTCGACCTGTATTTCTGCCACCGCTTCGACCCCGACACCCCCGTGGATGAAATCGTCTTCACGATGGATTCGCTCGTCCGCCAGGGGAAAATCCTGTACTGGGGCAGCTCGGAATGGCGCGCATGGCAGGTCACCGCGGCGTTTGGTGTGGCGGGCGAACATCACCTCATTCCTCCCGCAGTGGAACAACCGCAGTACAACATGTTCCACCGCCGGCGGGTGGAGATGGAACTCTCCTCCCTGTGCCGAGACTACGGGCTGGGCTTGACCACCTGGAGCCCGCTTTACTATGGCATCCTGACCGGCAAATACAACCAGGGCATCCCCGAAGGCAGCCGCGCCGCGCTCGAAAGCATGGGCTGGATCCGCGACCGCATCACGGATGAGCGGATCGCCGTTGTCCGCCAGTTGAGCCAGGTTGCGGAGGATTTGCACATCAGCACCGCACAGCTTGCCATCGCCTGGCTGCTGCGCCGGAAGGAAGTGAGCAGCGTCATCACGGGCGCCACGAATATAGATCAACTGCACGATAACCTGGCCGCCAGCGAGGCTGTGGAAAAGCTGACCGACCCCGTCCTGGAGCGCATCGAAAAAATCCTGGGAAATTACCCGGATGAAGATTAAAATAAAAAATCCGGTTTCTTCATGAAACCGGATTTTTTATTTCTAGGATGCCGGGGGCACTTGCTCGCTGGGCGGGACTACGGGAGACTCCACTGCCGCAGGTTTCTTCCGCAGGGTGAAGAAACCAACTGCGATCGGGATCAGGATCAGGATCACCGACAGGCAGATCAACCCGATACCATACGTCGGGGGAAGGTTTTGCACGTTACTAACACCATTGAATTCAGTATTGAGTGGTGCGCCTGCAGCAATAGCACCGCCAAGAACACACAGGACAAAACCGGGGCAGGCGCAGCAAAGAACGGTAATTACGGTCACGGTAATGGCAACATTTCTGGACATCTTCTCTTCTCCTTTTAGTGAATAAATGTTTTCATCAGTATACAGCGTAATAAAACGAAAAACAACTTCTAACTTCTCAACTTCGCCCCGAATTCCTGTTCCAGCCGTTTCACGATCCGGTTGCGGATTTGAGCGGCTTCGGCATCGGTGAGCGTTTTATCAAACGACTGGTACGTCAGGCTGTAGGCCAGGCTCTTCTTGCCCGCGCCGATCTGTTCACCGCGGAAGACGTCGAACAATCTCACGTCCGCGAGCATTTTACCGCCGGTCTGGCGGATGAGCGCCTCCACGCGGTCAGCGGGCAGGGCTTCATCCACAATCACGGCGATATCTTCCAGCACAGGCGGGAACTCGGGCACCGGGCGGCTGTCAAACCCGAACGGCAGGGCAGACAGGATGGCTTCAAGGTCAAAATCACCGCACAGCACGGGTGAGACAAAATCATAGTTCGCCTGCACCGCCGGATGAAGTTCGCCAAACACACCGAGGGGCACATTGCCCAGCAAGACGGCAGCACATTTTCCAGGGTGGAAGGACGGGTGTTCCGCCGGGGTGTAGGTGACGTCCAGGTGCAGCGCAGCCATCAACGCCTCGATGATTCCTTTCAGGTCATAGAAATCCACCCTGACCCCCAGCCTGGTATCCCAGGCGGACTCGTAGCGGCGACCCGTGATGGCAAGGGACAGACGGCGCGGTTCGAGCGGCAACTCGCTGCCGTTCGGTATGAAGACCGGTCCGATCTCGAAGAAGGCGAGGCTCTCGCGCAGGCGGGCATTATGCTCCACCACGTTGAGCACCGACGCGAGCACGCTGCGGCGCATCACGTTCTTGTCCGGTGCGATCGGGTTGACGACGCGCAGATATTCAATGGCGGACGTGAGGCCCTTCGGCAACAGACGGCTTTCGTTATCCGGGCTGGTCATGCGGTGGGTGACAGCTTCGTTCAGGCCGAGTCCTGCCAGGATATCGCGCACGCGCTCCTCGCGTTCCAGCGACGAGTTGCCTATTTGCGGCGGCAGGGGATCTGCCATGCGCGTCTCGGGCAGGCGGTGATAGCCATGGATGCGCGCGATCTCCTCCATGATGTCCGCCACTCCGATCACGCCCTCGCCGATGTCCATGCGGATGGGCGGGGTCTGGACGAGGATGGTATTATCCTTGACCGTGCAGGTGAATTCCAGCCGCGAGAGCATCCCCACGATCTCCTCCGTGGCGATGTCTATGCCGAGCGCGCGCTTCACATCGCGATGGGTGATCTCCACCAGCGGGTCTTTGGGCGGCAGCGGGTAGTTGTCGACGATGCCCGGCGCGACCTTGCCTCCGCTCCAGGCCGCCATCCAGTGGAGGCAGCGCTTGAGCCCCTCCAGCGCCAGGTCCGGATGGACGCCGCGCGAGAATCGGTAGGAGGCTTCGGACGGCAGGTTGTGGCCATTGGCCGTGCGCCGGATGTTGATGAAGTTCCACGCCGCGGCTTCCAGCAGGATGCTGGTCGTGCTCTTGTTTCGCTGGCTG
>JBGPQJ010000032.1:0-22899 GCA_041488995.1 Anaerolineae bacterium | reverse complement strand
AGGGCGATTCCGCCAAGGAAAAGGCCAACGTTGAATCTCTGATCGCCCAGGGCGTCAAAGTTATCGTCATCTGCCCACAGGACGGTACCGCCGCTGCCGCTGCTGCTGCGGAAGCCAGAGCCGCCGGCGTCAAGGTGATCTCCTATGACCGCCTGATCCGTGACACCGATGCAGTTGATTACTATGTCACCTTCGACAGTATTGCGGTGGGCGCAGCGCAGGGCCAGTACCTGGTTGACAAGGCCACCGGCACGGGCAATCCGCTCTATCTGTATGCCGGCGCTGCTACCGACAACAACGCTTTCCTGTTCTTCGAGGGCGCCTGGAATGTCCTGCAGCCCAAGATCGCCGACGGGACCTTTGTCATCAAGAACTCCAGCGAAGCCGTTGCTCTTCAGGCCAAGGCCACGCTGACCCGCGACGAGGAAGCCAATATCATCGGTCAGATCACCACCAACTGGGACTTTGCCGTCGCCAAGGTCCTGGCCCAGGCCAACCTGACGGCTGCTGTTGCCGCCGACAAGGGTAATGTCTTCATCCTCGCCCCGAACGATGGCACCGCCCGTTCCATTGCCGACACTTTTGGTGCGGATACGGCGGTCACGAGCTATGTGATTACCGGACAGGATGCTGAGGAACCTTCCGTCCAATACATCATCGATGGCAAGCAGTCCATGACCGTCCTCAAGGATGTCCGCACGCTCGTCAGCGATGCGATTGCCGCCGCGGTTGCTTATCTGCAGGGTAAAACCCCTGCCCAGACCGCAACCTACAACAACGGCAAGATCGATGTCCCTGCCAAGCCGTCTGTGGTCGTCACGGTTGACAAGAGCAATGTCAAGGCCGCCGTGATCGACTCCGGTTATTGGCCGGCCAGCGACTTTACCGGATTACCATAATATTTCTTTGCTAGTCAACGCAGGAACAGTGGTGGCTTAGTCCATCCCTGTTCCTGCAGTTCTCCTGACATCTGCACTTTGATAAATGGAAATAATGGTCAAGCCAATTTGGATTGACCATTTTGGTAAACGGATAGCGAGACATCGCTGTCCGTAAATGTTCCTTTCTTAGTTTAAAATCAAAGAAAAAACTATGGAAACTATGATAGAAACCACACCTGTAGTGGAAATGCAGAACATCAAGAAAAACTTTGCTGCCGTCCAGGCACTGCGCGGGGTAGATTTGGTATTGAAGCATAATGAAGTATTGGGGTTGGTAGGTGATAATGCAGCCGGTAAGTCTACCCTGATGAAGGTTCTCAGTGGGGCTTACATTCCTGAAGAAGGAGAGATCTTCATCGAGGGAAAGAAGGCGCATTTTACAGATCCCTTGCATGCGCGCCGTCTTGGCATCGAGATGGTGTATCAGGACCTGGCGCTCGCCAACAATCTTGACGTGACCTCCAACGTTTTCCTGGGACGAGAAGCGGTGAGCACACAGCTCGGATCATTCAGCGTAATGGACAGCCGCCGCATGGAGCAGGAAGCACATCGCCTGCTCGATCGCCTCAAGATTGATATCCCTTCCGTGCGCTTGTTGGTGGAGAGGTTGTCTGGTGGTCAACGCCAGGCAGTAGCGATTGCCCGCGCCATGGCATTCAATTCCAAGGTCATTATCATGGACGAGCCCACAGCAGCCTTGAGCGTGGCGGCCATCAGCAAGGTACTTGACCTGGTGCGTGAGCTCAAGGCGCAGGGCGCTTCGGTCATCATCATCAGCCACCGCCTGGAAGACATCTACAGCGTGAGCGACCGATTGATGGTGATGCGTAATGGCCGCAAGGTCCGCGACTGTCCCGTCGAGGGCGACATCGATGACTTTCGCGAACGGGTGGTTGCCTATATGATTGGTGCCCGTGATGACTTCGCACAAGAAGCCAAAGCGGCAGTCGGCTGATCGCTACAGGGAGGCTTAACATGTCATTTAAAGATACACTAAAGGCTCAAACTCACAATATCCGTGATTACGGCATGTATATCGCATTTGTCTTGATCGTTATCTTCTTCACCATCAAGACGAACGGCCTCTTTATCTCACCGAGAAACATTGGCAATTTGGTGAATGCGGCTAGTTATATCGCCGTATTAGCGGTTGGTATGACTCTGGTCATAGTCATCCGGCATATCGATCTGTCGGTCGGCTATCTCGCAGGCACCCTCGGCGCGGTCGCAGCAATTGCTTTAAAATACTGGCATTTGCCTGTATATGCGACCATACCGTTAGTACTGGCGCTCGGGATTCTAGCGGGGATGGTAACCGCCTTCCTGGTGGCACAAATGAAAATCCCCGCCTTCGTTGCCACGCTTGCTGGTTGGCTGTTTTACAAGGGAATGTTACAGCTAGTGACTGTAAGCACGGGCACGATAGCAATTGAGAACGATGTATTCAATGCTCTGGGTAATGGTTTTATTCCCGACATACCCATTAAAATCTTGCCAGGAATACACATAGTAACTCTTCTTCTCGGTTTACTAGCCATCATTCTGTTCATCACAGGCGAAATCAGCAACCGCAAGAAAACACAAGCCTACAACTTTGAAGTTCTACCAATGAATATGTTCATACTGAAAATGGTAGGTATTTCAATCATAGTCGGTGGCATTACCTGGGTGCTTGCAGGCTACCAAGGTCTCTCCTGGGCTGCAGTTGTTCTAGTGATTGTGGTCCTTGTTTATTCCTACATCGCCTCCAAGACAGTAGTCGGAAGGCACATCTACGCAGTTGGCGGAAACCCAGAGGCAGCTGAGCTGAACGGTATCAGTGTTAAGAATATAACCTATTTAGTTTTTGGCTCGATGGGCATGCTTACCGCTGTGGCGGGTATCTTGTATGCGTCCTGGTTGCGGTCCGCCACAACGATCGCTGGGGCAGGTATGGAATTGGATGCCATCGCTGCAGCTTTTGTCGGTGGTGTAGCCGTGGCTGGCGGCGTCGGTAAAGTAAGCGGGTCGATCCTCGGTGCGTTGGTTATGGCGTCACTGACGAACGGTATGAACCTCCTGGGCTGGGACATATCCATCCAGTATATCGTCAGAGCCCTTGTGCTCGCAGGTGCGGTCATATTTGATGTTCAAACCCGGAAGAGTGGAAAATAATAATATTCATGACAAATGTAGAAAAAAGGGTTGTGCTGCTTTCGAGCGCAGCCTGTTTTTTTGTGGAGCGGGTCGGTTACCTGCGTTCCATATTGATTGCCACCCTCGGCGCAAGCATGTGCATCGTCTTGTGCGTTTTCGGTTCAACATCGTTGGCATTTATCCTACCCCTGACGGGTTTTTTCCTTTCTATCATTTTTCCGACTATCACCGCCGCGGTCTCAGACGTCCACCCCGATAACACCGCGACTATCCTCGGGCTGTTGTTCACCTTTGCGGGGGTGGGAGGTATACTCGGACCCTGGTTGATCGGCCTCGCCAGCGACTCGGTGGGCCTCAGCCTCGGTTTCGGTGTGAATTTGATTTACTGCATTTTGCTTTTGATTGCGATACTCTTTCTCATAAAGGAGACGAGTCATGACGGACAAGGTACTTAATTGGGGATTCTTATCTACTTCCGATATCAATAAAGTCCTCATCCCCCCTCTGCGTGAATCCAAACGAAACCGGCTGCTGGCTGTCGCCTCCCGAACTCAGGAAGCAGCTGATCGGTACGCCCGCCAATGGAAGATCCCTAAAGCCTTTGGGTCCTACGAAGCCCTGCTGGCTGCCCCGGAGATCGACGTCATCTACAATGCCCTGCCCAACCACCTGCATGCTGAGTGGACCATTAAAGCCGTGCAGGCAGGGAAGCATGTCCTGTGCGAGAAACCGTTTGCCCTGACCGTGGATGAAGTGGATGCAATGGAGGCGGCTGCCAGGAAAAATGGCAAAACGGTGGCGGAAGCCTTCATGTACCGCCACCATCCGCAGACTCTCAAAGTCAAAGACATCTTGGACAGCGGAACGCTGGGAAAGATCAAGCTCCTGCGTGGTTCGTTCACCATCCAGTTTACTCGTGAAAACAACTACCGTTTTGACCCCAAAATGGGTGGCGGGTCGCTGTGGGATGTGGGCTGTTATCCGCTCAGTTACATGCGGGCGATGCTTGGCCTGGAGCCGGTTGAAGTCTTTGGCAGGCAGGTAACAGGCGCAACCGGCATTGACGAGACTTTTGTCGCACAGATGCTCTTTCCGGGTGAGGTCCATGCCCAGTTTGATTGCAGTTACATTATTCCCTACCACACATTTATGGAATTAGTGGGTGACGAGGGCACGTTGATTGTCCCCGTACCGTTCACGCCGAAGACGAAGGAGTTTCTTTTCCTGACACGCGGAGGTAAGACCGAGAAGATCACCATCAAAGCTCCGGGGTTGTATCACGGCGAAGTGGAAGATATGGCCGACGCTGTCCTGCTCGGTAAACCACCACGCATCGGCCTGGCGGACACCCGAGGCAATGTGAAGACGATCCTGGCGCTGTTTGAATCGGCAAAGGTAGGAAGACCCATCTCACTGTGAACCCGGAACGACTGCTCACCCATACCCTGCAAACTCACCCACGAGGTGATGCCATCGCCCGCATTCTCGCGGCTGCTCTCGACTCGGTTGAACCAGGGGTGGTGGTGAGCCGTTTTGCCTCTTTTGATGGAAGACGCCTGACCATCGCCGGAAAGCCTTATGACATCAACGGTCGGGTCTTTGCCCTCGGCATTGGTAAAGCAGCTGTCGCGATGACCGGTTCGCTGGCTGAAATTCTCGGTGCGAGGCTGGCAGGCGGGTTGGCGGTCACCAAGCATATGCCGGAGTCTTCTGCTTCCGGGATGGAGATCATCGAGGGTGGACACCCCTTGCCAGACGAACGCAGCCTGGCTTCCGGAGAACGCGTCGAAGAGTTCATCAAGCAATTGAGGGCGGACGACCTGTTGATCTGCCTCATCTCGGGGGGTGGTTCTGCGCTTGTGACGGCGCCCAGAAAGGGTATTTCCCTGGCAGACATGCAGGCGATCACCACTGCCTTGCTGGAGTGCGGCGCGCGCATCGATGAGATCAATACCCTGCGCCGTCAGCTTGACCGGCTCAAAGGCGGCGGGCTGGCGCGAATGGCATATCCCGCGCAGGTTATCAGCTTGATCCTTTCGGACGTGGTTGGAAATCCGCTGGAAGCGATTGCCTCCGGTCCGACTGTGCCTGACTCGACAACTTCGGTGGATGCGCTCAACGTACTGGGTCGCTACGGTCTGACCAGCCATGTTCCGGATTCGGTTCTCTCAGTCTTGCAGCAGGCTTCGTCGGAGGTAGAAACAGAAAAAGGGTCGTTCGGACACGTCCAGAATGTCATCGTGGGCAGCAACTTGATTGCTGCGCAGGCCGCGCTCAGGCAGGCCGCCGACGAAGGCTTTCATCCCTATCTTTTGCGGACAGATCTGCAAGGAGAAGCACGCGAGGTCGCCCGGGATTTATCCATCCAGCTTCGCTGGGCGGGGCGCATGGGCGACCCCGTTCCGCGCCCCGCCTGCATCCTTGCGGGAGGCGAGACGACTGTCACGGTGCGTGGGGACGGGCGCGGTGGCCGTAACACGGAGCTGGCGCTGGCGGCGGTCAGCGAACTGGCGGATTTCCCTGATGTGATGCTGGTCACGCTGGCGACGGACGGCGAGGACGGCGCCACAGATGCAGCCGGGGCGGTGGTTACCGGGGGAACATGGCGGCGAGGACTCGAATTGGATTTGAACCCCGTGGAATTTCTCAACCGCAACGATTCTTACTCTTATTTCAACGCCCTAGACGATTTGCTCAAGCCCGGTCCGACCGGTACGAATGTCAACGATCTGGCAATGCTTATTACTTTTTAGCCTTGATATTTTCCCATTTCACGGTAAGCCGAAAACAAGTAAAATCATCTCACTGACAGATAGTCGATTCATCTTAAGTTCCTAGGAGGATGCCATGAATCTTGGAGATACTGTCCAGCAGGTTTTGAGTGTCGTGGGTAATTTTCTGAATACCATTCTGGGTGCGGTAATCAATCTCTTCAATACAATCTTCAGCTTCCTGCCCCCTAACCTCCGCACGGGTGTAGGAGTGGTGGTGTTTATCGTTATCCTCGTGATAATCTTTATCCTATGGCGTAGGGATTGAGATCTGCTCCCTGTTCATTTGGGGTGCAATCTACGCAGCCCTAGGCGCACTGGCAATTCTGCCGATCAGAATAGTCAAGTGATTTCTCTTAGAACACACAAGCGGAAATCAATATGTCAAACTGGTGTGATGGTTACGTTAATTCAAACGGATTAAAAATCCACTATTATCGTACGGGTGGGGATAAGCCGAAGGTGATTTTCAACCACGGAGCGGGAGATGACGGCTTATGCTGGACGCATGTGGTCAAGGAAATAAAAAACGATTATGACGTGATCATGACAGATGCACGAGGCCACGGTAAAACCGATAGCGGAAAAGGGGACTATTCCACGGCACAGCGTGTTGCGGACCTGGCCGGTTTGATCCAGGTGCTAGGATTAGACCGTCCGGTAATCGGTGGTCATTCCATGGGTGCGGACACTGCCATGAATTTTGCAGCTGTCCATCCGGATATGACCCGTGGCATATTCCTGGAGGACCCGCCCATCATCCTTCCCGGGGAGATATTTGGTGACGGGAAACAGGAGCTTAAGGCGGAGGACATTGGCAAGATGATGGCGAAATTCATGCGGATTTTCAAACTCATGCCAAAGTTCATTGGAATCCGCATGGCAAGAAAGTCAAATCCAGCCTACCCCGATGATGAAATCATCCCTTGGGTAAATTCCAAGAAACGTGTAAGCTTCGATTTCGTGAATGCAATGGCGTCCATGAGACTGGATTCAGCCGCACCGTTTGATGTTTTTAGGAAAATCACCGTGCCGGTCTTGTTATTCACCGGAGATAAAGAAAAAATGTCGATCGTCTCTCCAGTTGCTGCTCAACAAGCTGCAAGTGTAAACGAAAAGGTCAAAGTAATCCACCTGGAAGGTGCCAGCCATGATATCCGCCGTACCCGTTTTGATGGGTATATGCCGGCTTTAATGAATTTCCTTAAGGAGATTTATCATTCCTGATAGAAATCCCATACAAAACTCAAAAAAGGAAAAAGGACTTCCATATCATCAATACTCAGAAATATGACCCTCGAAGGATAAGCTGCCTTATGCACTGGGGCGAGCCTGTGGACTACAACCCCCGTCGAACGGCAGGGTGTGCCTTTAATACTGATGACTGATGCACCCTATGGAGTAAGACTAAGTTCTCACACAGAGGCAATGACAGACCAAAGTGTGCCTGCCACTTGTTTCCCGACTGCTCCTGACGTCGTGAACAGTTGGAAACGCCGTTCTTTTAATGATATAATATGCCTACAAATGTGGATACATTTTGCGAAGGAGTTGAATATGGTTACTGTAGGTGTGCGTGAACTTAAACAACAGGCAAGTGAACTGATCCGGCTGGTGCGTGAGACAGGTGGGCAGGTAGAGGTTACCTACCACGGAAAAGTGGTAGCGCTTCTGGTACCTGTCAATCCGGTTTTGGATTCGGAAGGCGAGCATCGCGCATGGGATAAACTGGATACTCTGGCGGCAGAAATTGGCGCAAAGTGGCCTAAAGGCGTGTCGGCTGCTCAGGCGGTCTCAGAGGCACGCCGATGACTTTCTTTGTGCTGGATGCGAGTGTCTGGGTGGCGCGTCTGGTGCCCCAGGATGAATTCCATGATGCTGTGAAAGACTGGATGAAGACCCGGCGTAAAGCAGGTGCGCAATTTGTGTCCCCCTCTTTGTTATTGGCTGAGGTTGCCGGAGCAGTCAGCCGGCGCACGACGAAATCGCTGGGACGGAAGGCGTTCCATGATCTTCAATCTCTGCCTGGGCTGAGAATTACTGAAATGGACAGCACTCTTATGCAAGAAGCTGCTGTTCTGGCCGCTGAGCTCGGCTTGCGAGGAGCCGATTCGGTCTATGTCGCGGTGGCAAAGCAATTGGGGGTGCCCTTGCTCACACTTGACGCAGACCAAAAACTACGCGCAAAAATAAGGGTAGAAATAGCCATCCTGTAGAGAAATGCAACACGCTCATTGGGCAGCATGCCGGAAGGTTGAACTCAAGTTCAGCGCTCCGGCGTGCCATCTATTAAAGGGCAGCGCGCGGTATACTCACGTTGAATGAACGGTGTTCAGGAAAGGAGTGTTTGAGATGTTGCGAAAAGTATTCAAAACAGGCAACAGTCTGGTGGTATCCCTGCCTAAGAAAATCCTCGAACCGTTGGGCATTTCTGATGGTTCGGATGTCTCTATTGAACTGGACCGCTCCAACAGGCAGATTTTGATCCGCCCGACCCGCCTTCCCGCGGCAGCCGGGTTGGACGAAGAGTTTGTCCGGCAGGTTAATGAATTTATCGAACATTACCGACCGGCGCTGGATGCGCTGGCGAAGAAATGAAATATCTGACTCCTGACAGGTGCTTTTTTATCCATTCACGCCTGATATCAGAGACCGGAGATTCACTGGGTGGTTGAGATCTTGGGCAGTTAGAATCAGTGGTTGCGCGTCCGCGGGCCACTTATGACGGCGAGGAGTTGTATCCAGATTTCTTTACCAGAGAGGTTGCTCTGATAGATTTGCTATCATCGCGTACATAACGGCCGGGTAGGCAGTAATACACGGAGGCGGTCATCATGAACGAAGTGGATCGATTTCGGGGCTCTCTGCTCGGGCTGGCCTGCGGGGACGCGATTGGAACAACCGTTGAGTTCAAAGTTCGAGGCACTTTTTCCCCTCTGACCGACATGGTCGGCGAGGGGCCGTTCGATCTCCAGCCAGGCGAATGGACCGACGATACCTCCATGGCCTTGTGCCTGGCCACGAGTCTAGTCGAGACCCAGGGCTTCGATGCACGTGACCAGATGGACCGGTATCTGAAATGGCATCAGGACGGGTATCTGAGCAGTATTGGGACTTGCTTTGATATTGGAAGAACAACCTATATCGCATTGCACCGATACAAGGAAACCGGCGAACCCTTCAGCGGTTCCACCGATCCGAGCTCGGCGGGAAATGGTTCCTTGATGCGTCTGGCGCCGGTGGTGTTGTTCTACTTCCCTGATCAAGAACGTATCCTGCACTACTCTGCTGAAAGCTCCCGGACCACGCATGGTGCAGCAGAGTGTCTGGACGCCTGCCGCCTCTTCGGTGATATGCTCTTTCGTACACTGGGCGGGGCTGACAAACAGGAGATCCTTCTGGGCACCGGTCCGGAGATGGTAACAGCGGACTCGTTAAAATCAATTGCACAAGGCGGTTATATGAACAAGGCAGCGATTAGTATCCACGGTACAGGCTATGTCGTGGAAAGCCTGGAAGCGGCCCTCTGGAGCTTCTGGGTCAGCGACAGCTTCGAGCAGGCGATCCTCACGGCTGCCAATCTGGGCGATGATGCCGATACCACGGCTGCCATTTGCGGACAGATCGCCGGTGCCTATTACGGCGAGCAGGGCATCCCGAATGGCTGGCTGGCCCGCCTCGTGATGAGAGAGAGAATTGGTGAATTGGCCGCACAGCTATGGGGGGCCGGCTCGACAACCTGACAGCGCTGGTATGCCGCTGGCCTGCCCCCATAGTTTGTACCAGTTGTTATGTTAGACCTGGTAAGAAGAAGACCGTCTCCAAGAGGTCTTCTTCTCGAAAGGACTTAATTACGCTTACGACCTGCCCGTCTCCACCTTCTGGCGCAAGAGGTCATAAGCCCTGATCGCGTCATTCCCCGATTCGTTCATGGCCGCCTTCGCCAGCTCTTTCAAGGTCGGGCCCGGTATGCTTTTGTTGGCTTCTGCTACCTTGGGGACGGCCACCACCCAGTAGTTGCTGTAGTCGTTGGCAGGTTTAGGTTCGAGAAAGTCAATAGTTTGCTCTGGCACTCCCGCAGGGGCTTCGGCCAACCTCTCCGATGCTGCAGGCGTATCCGCTGGGACAGGCGCGGGCACGCTGGCCGGTTCCGCTTCGCCGCCCTCGCCATCGTCAGCCAGGTCCTCGTCACCGGTGGGATTGTCCTCGACCGTCAGAGGTATTGCCAACGCCAGGGCCGCCAGCCGCTCGGCGAAGGTTTGCGCCCACTTCGATGACGCGTCCGGGCGGATATCAATCAGCCACTTTTTTACTGGCACTGTCTGGCCGGGGGCCTTATGCCACTGGACCATCTCCTCGCGCCGTGAGACGATGATCGGGATGCCCGCCGCGCCGGTGCGCTGATCAGGACCGTCCCGCTCTCCGTCTTTTCAACTGGGTTGTCCGTTTTGGCGACCGGCACGGGGCGCGTCTCCTCCAGCGCCGCGCCGCCTTCGCCGTCATCACCGAAATTGGCTTCGTCCCAGATGAAAAAACAGGACCCTCGCGAGAGGGTCCTGTCATCGTTCAAGACCAACCTGTAAGTAGATTCGCTACGCTGGGACGAATTGCCTCACATCCACCAGCGCGCCGGACTGTGCCACCTGCTCGGCAGTGACCAGCAGCCGAGAAGTTGTCGCCTCATCGGTATACGCTTCTCCGCAGTTCGGGCAGACTCGGGCAGGCACATTTTTAACCACCAGGGTCAGCCCATCGCGCTCGAGGGTAACGGTCGTAACACCCGCGACAGTCTCAGATTGTTTACAAACAACACATTTCATTTCTTCCTCCGTTTGAAATCGGATTCCCACTGATGTGCATCTGGTTCATAAACGGTGATGATGATCACTTCGTCGTTGGCAGAATTATCGGCCACCACCACATGCAAGGGAAGTTTGCCGCGCCAGCCAAGTATCAACCGGCTGGGATAAGGCCGGTCCTCCGGTAAGTTTCGATGGTCTCGCCGCGTTCAAGAATGGCGTGCACATCCTCGGGGTCCACTTTTCGTTCAAACATCCGCTGAATGGCATGAATACGAAAAATGAGTTTCATCGGCAGTTCCTAGATACGTGTGACAGGCACATCAAGTAATTCATTATAGTTGCCGGTTTTATGGACAATTATAGACAAAGCCAGTGGACCAGTTTTCGTACGGGTTGGACCCGTACCGGGCGAACTACAACACCCTTTATCCCATGGGCGAATGCCGTTGGGAGTGCTTTGCGTAAGATATTATAAGAGCCATTGACATCCGCGTGAATAAGATGTCCTTGAGCCGAAATAAATTCAGCCCTCTTTATCCGCCGTCCACAGTACTCGGCATGCTTGCGGATGGGCTCCAGATCCAGGAAGGAGCATTTCGACGTGTAGCCCTCTTCCTTGACGATCACCTTGATCCCCGCCAATTGGGCTTTGTAGGTCAGCATGTGGATAAATCTCGAGTGGGGAATGGACACGAAGTTCTGGTTGTTGACCCTGCCAATGTTCACTGCTTGTTTCCAGCCCTTGGTGTGTCCGATGATCAAGATGCCGAGCCGTTCGCGCACCATCCAGTTCACGATGTACCGGCTGGCCCAATGCAGATAGTGATCGACCTTGCGGTTGCGTTTGTCTGTCAGAGCGGTGAGACGATGAGATGAGTACTGCCCTTTGGGCAGGCTGGCCTGCAAGTCAGCACAACATTTGTTGTAGTACGCATTGACGCTTTTCAACGGTCTGCCGTTAACCAGAAAAGGAATGATACCTTTCTTGTTTGAAGTTACAGCCGCGAGCACGTCGATGCCCAGATCGAGACTGGCTGCCCATTTTGGGTACAGCTTATTGGCTATTCGGGATTTGGGTTTGACCGGGTAGACTACTTCGACGACATAGTGCGAGGCATGGGGAACGATTCGAACCTGCTGAACCTCCTTCTTTTTCGTTTGGACCTTGATACCCAATTGAGAAGGACAGATCTTACCTTCTTCCAGGGCGGGTCCACTGATCGCCTGGCGTGTGTAGACCAGCAGGTTGCGTCCGTCCGCTTTAGGCTTGTAATGGGGTAGTTTGGGCCGCCCCGTGAATTTGGCTGGGCATTTATCGTAGGCGCTGTGAGCCTTCCAGAAATTGTTCCAATCCCCGCAAACCTGGCGGATTGTCCATTGGGCCACCTTGGCTGGCAAAGCGCGGAATTCAGCGGTATCTTTCAGGGTGTGAGCGAGCTTTGCATAGTTGGGAACATGTTCGTGAGCGAAGAAGGCTTGCCGGAGGATGTAGAGGGCGGCATTGTATAAATTCTTGGATGCAAAACAGGCTGGATCGATAACGGCAAAGCGAGGATCGTGGCAATCGATGATGTGCTGTTCGACCAGTTGCATGCTTATTCTCCAGGGCTGCTGGCCGACGGTACCGGTGACTGAGTGAGTTCTGCAATCAGACGCTCGGTCTTCCGCTTGGATCTGCGTTGACCATATAGGCATGCACAAAAGCTGGTCACAATGCTCACGAAATCCTGGATCAGATCTTCCTTGCCTTTCTCAGCCAGGTTGATCACTTCAATACGGCGATCCTGCATTTTCAATAATTGCTCAATGTAGTGATAGCCAAAGCGGGTCAGACGGTCTTTGTGTTCCACAACGATCAGGTTGACACTGGGATCTGTGAGTAACTTAAGAAGCTTGGGGCGAGTGTCATTTACCCCGGAACCAATTTCTTTCACGACCCTTGTCACTGGATAGCCTTTGGCGGCACAATAATCTCTCAAACGAATGGCCTGCCCATCCAGATTGTCCTTGTTCTCAGCAGCAGAGACACGCGTATAGATGGCGACTTTCATAGGACGTTCGGCTGTCTGAGAGGCACGGATCGGCTCGGTGATGAGGATGGTACCCGTATCCATCTGGCGACCCTGGATCTTTCCGCTCTTAAACCAACGGAAAGCAGTTCGATAGGAAATACCAACTTCATGAGCATAAACACTGAGTTTCATGCTTTATTAATAGCACAATTGTTCTTATTTGTCAATTCTTGTGCATAAAATGAATAATCGAATTCGATACTCCTCCCTCTGTACCGCCTTCGTCGCCGAAGTCCGCTTCGTCCTCGGGGTCCTCCTCGACCGCCAGCGGGGTGGACAGCGCCAGGGCCGCCAGGCGTTCGGCGAAGGTCGGGGCCCAGCGGGAGGCGGGGTCGGGGCGTATGTCGATCAGCCACTTCCTGACCGGCACGACCTGCCCGGGTCCCTTGTGCCACTGGATGGCCTCCTCGCGGCGTGAGACGATGATCGGGATGCCCGCCGCGACTGTGCGCTGGCCAAGTGCATCGGCCGCGGCCTGAATTGCGGCCAGGTTGCGCCGCAGGTTGATCAGGTCGCCGGAGGAACTGGTCTTGATCTGGAATGTCACAAAGCACCCCACCAGTTCGGGCAGGAACAGGTCGAAGCGGGTGGTCGGCTTCAGTTTGAACGCCTGCGGTTCTCCTTGCTTGTTCTCAAACGTCAGGATTTCGCCTGGGATAAATGGTTTGTACGGCTCGCCTCGCGAGATGATCGGCTGCCAGGTAAAGGGATTGTACAGGGACAGGTAGCGTTCGTTGTCGGCCTGAGCAAATCGCGATGCTCCCCAGTACGCCTCATTCGTCGTGCTCCAGGCTCTCCACACACTTGGGAAGGCGATCATGGCACGCAGGCTGTGAGGCTGATCTGTGCGGTAGATATCTTCAAACATCTTCCTCGTGGTCGGGTCCACGCCCGGCAGCCAATCGACGCGGAAGCGGTCGTTGAGGTCCGGTCCCATCGCCTCTCTTCCGTCCTTCTTGACCTTTGGGCCGCCCTTGCGGAGAATAGCCACGGTGGGGAAAGCGGCAGATTGCCGCGTATTAGGATTTGTCATATCAAGACTCCTTTCTCTGGTATACAGATTTTATTCTTTGCCTGATGAGTATCTCAATTAGTACCCAAGATCCGCCATCAGGGTTTCCACGGGGCGTCTCACTGGTTTTGCAATCCATTCCACAGCCCCGCATTCTCCCAGCACACGTTCCACTTCTCTGCGCTTAAGCCCGCTCTCGGCCAGGGCGTCCTCGACAAATTCGATCGAGACGTGCCCTCTGCAGGGGCAGCCCGGCGTTGAACATGAAACGGTGCTTTTGCGCGTCCTTGAGTCATATTGTTCTTGCAGGAGCTCCCAGCAGTCGGAACAGCGGCGCTTTGCAGCGATCCGCATGGCCTCAGCCGGCTCCAGATTTTCCATTGCCACAGCGACCTCCTTTATCCGATCACGGCTTCTTGAAACATGAGCTGCCTCACCCCGAGTCGATCCATCTGACCCGTTGCGGGCGCAGGTTCAAGCGGCCTGTCGCACGTCGGGCAGCGATCATGCCAGCGGCTGAACTCGCTGTGCATGCGCCCGTTTGGACATTGCGCCTGAGCGATATCGGGAGCGTACTTAACCAGCTTGCCCCACCAGTAGTCGGCCCAGTAGCAGGGATCATGGTGCGCGAAAAGTTTTTCGTAATGCGCATCCAGCTCGGAGAGCGTCTCAACATCAACGCGCTTTGCCACTTCGGCCCTGCGCTCATCACCGCGAACCTTGAATAGCCGGTCGCTTTCTTCCCAGCCGGCCCAGATCTCAGCGAATCGCGCATGCTGGCGCTGGATGCGCTCCTTCTGCACGACAGGAGTCGTTAACCAATCCGCCATATCGCCGCCCTCGTTCAGCAAAGAGGAGAACAATGGCATCGATGCGCGAAGGCGGTTGTTGCGTTTGGTCGCTGCGCGTTTTGCGAGTTGATCATCTGTAAGTTTGGTCATGGCAGGCCTCAATTCTTCCAGGGATCGAGGGGCTCCAGGATGATTTTGTTTGGCCGCACTTCTTCTTCCGACTCGCGCCGGCGCGCCTCTGCCGAAACAATCGCCAGGCAGATGCCGCAGATGACCAAAACCAGGACCACCAGGATCATGATTAATACTGATATTCCAAGCCTGATATTCATTTTTCACCTCCAGACATAAAACAGTCTGTGCCATAACGGCACAGACTGTTTTGGATAAGATATTTTCTACCCTCCTCTTGATCTCGCGATCCTGCAGATCGTAATGGGAAACATGAGCATTACGCGGCGGGGACTGTCGTCTCTCCCGAAAGGCATGGGACGATGCAGGTGACAGAGAACGTCACTGTGAATACATCCAAAAAAAAAACAGTGGGAGCCTGGATAAAGGCTCTCACTGCGCCAAGTATTGGGTTGCCTTTGGTTTTTGGCTAACTGGATTTTGATATCCAATCTTCCAAAGCCAAGCCGTTTACACGTTGAAACTCTTGCACATTGTTCGTGACCAAAATGGCGCCAAGACCAATCGCGTGCGCTGCAATGAGCATGTCCATTGAACCGATGATTTGACCGCTACGTTCTAATTCCGCTCGGGTTTTTCCATAAGCGAGCGCGGCCCGTTGGTCAAAATCAGCGAGTTCAAGTGGAAGAAGAAATTGTTGTAATGCAGACATATTGTGCTCTGACTGTGCACTTTTCTCTGCACCGTGGACAAATTCAGCCAAAGTGATGGATGAAATGCCCACATCGCCAGGTTGCTGAGAGGTCAGTTGCTCGAGTAGTGCGGCGGGTTTTTGACGGATGAGCGCAATGCAGATATTGGTATCCAGCAAGTATTTCATGAGAAAACGGCCTCACGTTCCAAGGTGGGAGGTTGAGTCCGCTCTTGCATGAAATCAGTGGAGAAGAGCGACAAGCTATCTACCAAGGATTGCCACGGTGCACTATAGGGGAGAAGGATAACCGCGTTGCCCATGCGTTTCAGATAGACGCGATCACTCTTGAAGCGGAATTCTTTTGGCAGGCGTACGGCTTGACTTTTACCATTTTAAAAGAGTTTAGCAGTTTCCATGGCATCCTTTCAGTATATATTATTAATATATATCATTTTGGGTGAGTGTGCAAGGTCTGGCGGAGTAGTTCACGGATGGACCACCCGCAGACCCAAATGCTTCTCATATCCGTCAAAGTCGCTGTCATTATGCAATAGATCGTGCTCGTTTTCGATGCAAAATGCGGCAATGAGACTGTCTATCGTCTTACGGACGGCGACTCCCTTGCGTCTCAACTTGCGATAATTACGCGCGCTTTTCAACGCCAGTTCGGGGTTAACCATCTCTACCTGAATGTATTTCCCGAGGCCGCGGCGGGCTTTTTCAAAATCAGCGTCGTCTCGAAATCCTTGCAGGACTTCCGCCAAAATTAAGTCGCCAATCAGAATAGGCGTTTTGTCCGCGATTTGGTGAAGATAATCCGTCTGCGGATTATCTTCACCGTTGAAGTAGTCAACCCAAACTGTGGAATCAACAACAAGCATGGCTAATTCCCGTTGCGCGACAGACGCTGATCGTGAAGATTTCCATCCCATTTCAACTTGCCGCGCAAATTGCGGATTTCAGCCTGTTCGCGCAACAAGATGAGCGTGCGCAAAGCCTCCTGCACCACTTCCCGTTTGGTTTTGATTCCCGTTAATTTTTGGGCGCGCTCGACGAGTTTGTCGTCAAGCACAATATTGGTTCGCATTTCTGCCTCTTTTCTATGTGTATAATTTTCGATTAGTGTGTGTATTATACATCAGATTAAACCAAATTTATTCCGGGTGTCAGCTAAGTTTTTCCCGGCCATCCAGCACACACTGCCAATACTCACCGTCCGGATCCTGGACCACATGGTTGACGTTTGGTAATAGCGATTTGGGCACAATATAGAGCCTCCTCACAGGTTCAGGTATGGGATAACGTCTTCGTCCGATTCTTCGACCAGAGAACATAGAGCCGCAGAGAACTCATTCCCCTCGATAGGCTGAAGCTCACCGCTGCCATGGCAGGCCGGACAGCCGCAAGCATCATCGGCGCAATACGGGCACAACACCAGCGCCTCGTGAAATTTGCCTTCCTTGCAATCCCCGTCCGGATACCGGAAGATGACTTTTGGCTCTCCAGGGAAGATCTGGACATTTGGGATATAACCGTACTGCCAGGGCTCGTCCTTTCCGGCCAGCTTACGGACGATCAGGTAGTGGTCGCCGCGACAGGCGCACTTTGACACTTCATCTTTCATCTTGCCAGTGCCGGCACAGCAGGTGCAGTGCTTGCCAAAATGGCAAGACGGGCAGCCTTCGCCCTTTAGAAACCGGACCGCTTCGGAAGCGGTCATATCACCGTCGCCCCTGGAGTGGGTAATGCCGTAACTGTCCCACGGCTCCCCGCATTTCCTGCACAAAATATCACCCATGTTTCACCTCCTCGCATGTAGCGCAAAAATAAGAGGGCGCATCGTTGCGCCCTCTTTGACCGGATCGGATTGCCGTCTAATACTCGGACGGCAGCAGGATAATCATCACCTTCTGTTTGGTGCTGATATCCGGGTGCTGCTCGACCGACGCATAGAACTCGATCTCCCCGACAGGAAGGATATCGGTCATCTCGATCTCTTGCCGCACCAGCTCCTTTTCGTTCCCATTGGTGCAGATGAGCGAAGCGTGCCGGTGCGGGTTGAACGGCTTTTCGGGAGCCTGGCCGGGCTTGCTTTGCAGCGCCGCCATCACGGTGTTTTTCGCAGGTCCCGGCTCATCCGGGGGATGGACGACCAATTTCCATACCTGGAAATCAATTCGCTTCAGCGCGGCCTCGCCCTGATAGCTGGCAATGGCGTCCATCAGCCAGTACGCCGTGTTGCCGTTCTCGCCGCCATGTTCGGCAACGTACAGTGCGCCGTCCGTGAGCAGAACGATATGAGGGCAGAGGGTGCGGTGACGAGTCCATTTCTCGGTGCCGGTGAAATATCCGAGATTGGAGCAGAACTCCTTGACCTGTTCCTCAACGGGCAGTTTACGGGGCGTTGTCGCTTTATCTGCTTCTTCTTCCGGCCAGCGTTTTGCCATCTCGCACAATTGAGCAATCTCTTTTCCCAACTCATCCAACTGCCGTTCATCGAGCAAGACGCCTCGCAGGTAAGAGTCATGGACGCAGCGATCCCGGCCCGACTCCAGCTCGATCTCCACACCCGGCGACAGCATGTTCTCGTCAGCCTGCAGGGTCTCGATGTATCTTTCTCCATTCGTCTGGAAAAAGCCCGAGATCGTTACCACTTCACCAGTGATGAGTTCCACATCCCGCCCGACGCAGTAGACCTTGATACGACTCTCGTCATCCATTGTGAACGGAAGTTTTATGACATCGCTCATGGCGACCAGGTACTGCGGCAGCCCTTGATCACGTTTGCGCTTCTCGGCGAACACCTGGGCATCGGCCCTGTGCTTTGCGTAATAGTCCTGCTCCGGTTCCTCCGGTGGGGCAGGGGACAGGCCGGCAGCCTGCGGAGCATCTCCTTTCGGCAGGTACGCCTCGAGTTTTTCGCGCACCTCCCCGGCATCGTAGGGATACTTGCCATTGATGAATAAGCGCGACCAGCCATTTCCGGATGGGGTGCGCTGCATTGCGCCGCCAGCATCGAAGTGCAGTTCATATCCCGCGGCCTTCACGCGCATCAGCCCAAAGCCGCAGTGGACGACCTCGGCGCCGAAGTTGCTGTGGATGGTGGAAATACCCAGATTCGTGTCGGCCACCAGGATCGGGCCGTCCTCCAGGACATTCAGTAGGAAGCGGATATCCTCCTCCGTCCATCCCTCCGGCAGCACAGGACCTGCCGCCTTGACGGGTTCGACCGGCGCCGCCGGTATACTCAGCCCGAACAGATTTACCTGACCGTCCGGGATTACTTTGGATTTATTTTGAGCCATTTTTCACCTCCGAATCTTGGATTGTCTGGCGATCCTGATGAACCCGTTGAAAAGCCAACTGCAGGTTTTCTCGTAGAACCGTCAGAACTTTTTAAAAAAAAGTTGGTAAATGGTTCTCGAAATCAACCATTTACCAACCATTTACCAACTCCACTTGACTTTAATCGGTTTATATCGGATAATATACACAAATTGTATATTATCCGATATAAACATGAAACTCGACCTCTTACGCCCATTTGAAAGAATGCCCTACTTCACCATCGAAGGATTCAAGCAGGCCGCCGGTATGGAGAACCCGCAGCAGGTTCGAATGCTGCTGTACCGCTGGGCGAAAGCCGGTCACATTGTGCCCATCAAAAAAGGCATGTACATGACCCGCCGATTCTTTGAGCTTCACAGCAGCGACGCATCCTTCCCGGCAGTCATCAGTGCCATCCTTCTGCCACAGTCTTACATCTCATTGGAGTTTATCTTGCAGCGGCATGCCATCCTCACCGATGTCACTTTCCCCGTCACAGCAATCACGACCAAGAATACGCGCCGGATTGTCAACCAGCTGGGAACGTTCTGGTATCGCAGCATCCGGCCAGACCTGTATCGCGGCTTCATAATCTCAGAGTTCTTTGGAATACGCTATGCCGAGGCATCGGTGTCCAAAGCGCTCTTTGACTACCTCTACTCGCGCTCCATCCCAGTTGCATTCCGGTCCCCGAGTATCAACCTGGCAGAAGAACTTAGACTTAACCTTGAGGAACTCTCTCCGACAGAACGCGAAGAATTTAGCTTGTATGTAGAGGAAAGCAAGAATCGCAAAATGCAGCAGATCCACGAAAACTTTCGGAGAAACATATGGCGACCCTGATCCAAACCCTGCAGCACATTCTTGAAACTAAAGACCCCACACTGCCCACTGAGACCAAACGGGTCATTCTCAAGGAAGCATTGCAGGCTTATGTCCTCGACTATCTTTATAACCACCCATCTTTCCGGCGCTTGAATTTCTATGGTGGGACCTGTCTGCATGTGGTTTACGGTCTCAACCGGCTTTCCGAAGACATCGACCTGGATAACAGCGTCGGCGTCGACCTTTCCCGCCTCAGAGAAGATCTCCTGGGATTTTTTCAGAAAACGGTGGGGTATTCTGAGGCTGGAGCCAGTATTCAGCAAGAGGCGGCGGGAATCTTACGCATCACGCTGAAATTCCCGATCCTGAACATGCTTGGCTTGTCTGCCTCATCCAACGAGGCGCTTCACCTGAAAGTGGAAGTCAGCAGCCATAGGCAAATCGCCGTCATTAAACAGACACCCGTGTTCTACCATGGCCGCAGTTTTGTGCCTGCGCACTTTTCGCTTGAAACCATGATGGCCGGCAAGATGCTTGCCTGCCTGGAACGCAACTTCCAGCGGGGGAAAGAAGGCGCATTGATTAAAGGGCGCGACTTCTATGATTTGCTATGGTTCATGCAGATGCAGGTCCGCCCTCTACAAGAAAAGCTTTCCAAAGAAGGGAAGCAGCCATACACCACCCAGACGGCCATGCTGGCCTTAAGGGATAAAGTGGAAGGCATCAAGGGGAAAGATTTATCGGCAGACCTGATGCCGTTGTTCGAGTCGGCAGTCTTTGTGCAGGCCTGGATCGAGGCGTTTCACGCCAACTTTATGGAATATTTGCAGAATTACCTGTGACTACTCCTCACGCCTACCCGTGCTGGCCTGCGCCAGTAGGGTACGGCGCAGGATAGGCAATGGTTCTGGTCGGAGCAGGTGGATTTCGCCCAGGTTTGGGACCGGGCGTCGAAAGTGGGACTTTGCGGCGCGGCAGCAAGTCGCCATGCCCCAAAGGTATTTTTCCTTTGGGGTATGGAATACAAGTATCTGAAGAAATTAATCAGCGAGTTTTTCTAGTGCTTCAATGAGTGGGGGGATATCTTCCAGAGCCGCTTTCCACAGTATTTCTTCATCCAGGCGAAAATACTTATGAACCAGCACATTGCGAATGCCTTGCATTTTCCCCCAGGGTACATCCGGGTAGCGTTCTTGAATATCTGCTGGGATTACACGCGCTGCTTCACCAATGGTTGTGAACTCATAGGCAACAGCGCGCACCGTGCGAGGATCATCCAGAAAGTCCTCCAGGCTCATGCCCGCTGTGAAATCTTTGATATTATGGGCGCAGATCAAGATACCCTCGATCCGTTCCTGCCATGATCTAGACGACACGGATCGCCTCCTGCAAAACACTGGCCTTGATACGCGGCTTGAGAGAACGCGGCGTACCCAGGTCAACTTTGCAGCCCATTAAGCTTTCAAGGCGCTGTTGAAGTTCAATGAACTGGAACAACCCAACGGGTTGGGCAAATTCAACCAGTATATCCACATCGCTATCTGAACGGGCCTCGTCACGCGCCACTGACCCGAAGACAGACAAAGATGCAATCGGGTAGCACCGCATCAGGTCGTTCTTTTGCTCATGGAGAATCCGCAAAACTTCGTCGCGTTTCATCAACTTACCTTTCACCTTTCTTCGCATTAAGCATAGTGAATAAGAATTGATTTGTCAAACTTGCTTTTCAGTTGCTTTTCAGTCAAACTTTGCTGGTACAGCCGGCAGCCGGCAGCCCGATGGATACCTTTATTTAATGGTATTCGTCATTTCACCTCCATATGAACAAAAAGCCCCTCGGCCAAAAGGCGAGGGGCGATATCATGTACGGAATAAGATTTGGATTTATTACACGGTCAGGTCGGATTGTTCCAGGAGATCGTTAATCATCCCGGTCCAATCCTTATCAAAAATTTGATTGGCATTGTAACTCCTAAATGAAAAACGGGCATACAAGGTGTGGAAGCCTGCCAGATGAAAACTGCTCGGCAGCGCACAGGGCGGTTGAATGCGTGTATAGTAATTGCCGTTATTCTGCCGATAAACTACCGACAAATTGCCGATAATTTTCTGGTAAGCGATAGGCACGGGACTTGCGTGAACTGTCGCTCACCTCCAACCAGCCGGCTGCTACCCACTCATTCAGCAAATTGCGCACCTGCCGCTCGGACAAGCCTAGCACATTGGCTACATCATTCGCACTGATCTGCTCCTGCCGCGAGAATAATCCCAGCACAATGCGGGCGCGGCGGTCGAGCTTGCGCAAGAAGGCTTCGCTGGTTTCGTCACCGTGCACCGCGCGTTCACGCACATCACTGGCAACGGTTTCGAATACCGCGGCCATGCCTTTTACGAAATAAGCCAGCCAGGGGGTGATGTCGGCGGTGTTGCGCCCCTCATAGTAGTTATGATGCGGGTGCGTTACCAGCGCGTTGTAATAGCCTTCCAAGTCCAGGCAGTAAAACTCTTCCAAGGCGTAGAACTTGCCCAGATCATAACCGCCGCGATAGAGGATCCAGGTAGCCAGCGCGCGAGCGGTGCGCCCGTTGCCGTCGAAGAAGGGATGGATGGTGACAAACTGGTAGTGCGCCAAGCCTGCTACCACAGGAACAGGCTGTTCATTCTCGGCGGCGCTGATCCAGCCTGCCATTTCTCTCATGAGTCCGGCCACATCTTTGGCTTCCGGCGGCAGGTACACAATTGTCCCGCTGCCATCCCGGATGACGTTCTGCCCATCGCGGTAAGGTGTAGGGCGGGCACGTTTACCAGAGAAAATCAAGGCGTGCAACTGGCAGATGCGCTCTTCTGAAATAGCTTTGCTTTCCTCCACCCATTTTTCGATTTGTGCCAGCGCCTGGAAATAGTGCTGAACCTCCAGCGTGTCGCGTTCCCGCCCCGGGAATTTACGTCCTTCCATCAAGACTTGCTCGGCTTCAACGAGTGTCAGACGGTTGCCTTCAATGCGCGTCGAGAAGTGCGTGGAACGCACGCGCGCACGCAGGCGCAGTCCCTCGGCGACAGCCGGCGGCAGGACGGTCAGTTGCACTTCCGCGCGGGCGCGTTCGATCGATTGCAAGGCGCGGATGATTTCAGGGGTGAAGTCAAATTGGTATGGCATGGTTTACCGCTTCTGGAATGAACAGGCAAACTGGCAGTACGCTTTTTCCGGGCAAAAACAGGGTTTCAGTTCTGCGGTATATGCAACACCCTGTAAGTATATCACCGGCACTTTGCACCGGTCTGCATGATCTCGTGATGTTTAGGATAAAAATTGTCCACGCAGTCCGAATGGACCTCGTGGATTGTCTTGTGGAATTTGAGCCGGGTTGATTGGGTAATACCTTGAGTGGTCTCATT
>JBGPQJ010000031.1:0-22904 GCA_041488995.1 Anaerolineae bacterium | reverse complement strand
TTACCTCGTGAGCCGGACTGTGCATCAAGTCTTATATGAATGACAAGAAGACTGGGCGCCAGTCTGCTGAAGAGAGATTCCTCGGGCGTGAAATGTCCTGGGAATTACTCCAACTCATCGAAGTAAATGTTCAGATCCGAGCAGTCTAACCTGTTCCCGCAATTAGGACAGGTGATTATACAATTTCCATCCACCATTTAAGAGCCACAACGGTCGCATTTAATTTTTCTATTGGTCTCTGCAGGTGGCTCTGTGTTGATCGATTCAGCCTTTTGATTTGGTCTGCTCATAAGAAATTGGTTTCAATAAAGCCAGATCGAAGGATTCAATGTCTTTTGGTCCAAGCCGCTGAAGCTCTGCCACAGCGATGTCAAGATCGGCTCGTAACTGAGCAATCTGGATGCCCAACATCACATCCGGCCAATGAGCGAGCCACTTCTGGCTTCGGCGGTACATTTTTGTTGCACCGTCATAGTTGTGACGGGTGATATGCAAATAACATACTGCCACCTGCAGGATGCCACGATACAAATCTCTTACTGATCCGGCTTCCGCGCGCCAGGCAGTTTCCAATGCTTCGTGAGCCTCGAAATATCGACCATTATTGAACAGGTGGATGCCCTCGCTGGCACGGGGATCGAGCACGGAAAATTTGGACATCGGCGGTAGTATATCACACCTCGATTGGAGCAATTCTGGGCACCATTGTGTGGGGGTGAGGTAAAATACCTTTAATGAAGAATATCTTGCAGAACAAAATCTTCGTTATCCTGCTTGCACTGGTCGGTATTATTGCTCTTGGAACGCTGGCTTCCGGCATCCGGGAGATGGAATTCCGCGAACCGGATCCATTCTATTTTGAGTGGCCGACCAGTTCGGGGAGCTCCTTCCAGACCATCATCCAGCAGATGGAGGCGATCCCGATCGAACAGGTGATCATGTTCTGGGCGTTGGTGATAATCTTTACCGTTCTCATTATTTTTCTCATCAACCCCAGGTACCGTTGGAAAATTTTAATGGCGGTCATCCGCACAGCAATAATTTTCATTGCGTTGACATGGGCTCTCAAAGCCATCGCTCGAAATGTCGCCATGTCACTTTTTGCAGCAACCGCTATTACTCAGAATGCAAAATTGAACCTTGATAACGGCGGACTGCCCGCATACACGCCACCAGCGGATATCCCCTGGGTTTCATATTTTATCAGCCTGACGATTGCCCTGGGGATTATATTCCTGGGTTGGTGGTTCTGGAATCTGGGGACTCGCCCATATTCGAGAGTGATCCGGCAGAATATTGCCGATATTGCACGCCAGACGCTGGATGATATTGCCGAGGGCAGGGATTTTGGCGACACAGTGACCGCATGCTATGTCCGGATGAATGACGCTGTCAATGTCAGGCGTGGCTTGCAGCGGCAGGAAGGCATGACTCCTTCAGAATTCGCTGCCCGTCTTGAGGCAGCCGGGCTGCCGGGTGATCCGGTCCGCCGATTGACTCGCTTGTTCGAGGTGGTCCGCTACGGGGCGCGAAAACCGGGAGAAACAGAGACACAGGAAGCTGTGACCTGTCTTAATGCCATCATCGTGGCGTGCGGAGCGGCATCATGACCCAGTACCGCCGCCTGATGGTTTTTTCCTTATTATTTGTCCTGGCTGCCCTGCTTGCCTTTCCTCTACGTGGATTGGTTTTCAATTACCTTATTGCCCCCCTGTCATTTATCTGGTTCTACATTGTCTACTATTATCACGTCATTCCGCAGCAATTCTACTGGTTCTTCATTTTGCTTGCAGCAGCATACATCGCCATGGGCAGTTTTCTGGAAAGTCCATTCAAACGCAAACGGGAAATGCTTATCCGGAAACAGGCACGGGGTCCGGTTGAATCGCTCGCGCGATGGATTAAAGATTCCAGACGCGGAGTCTATTCCCGCTGGCGGGTAGCGCGTTCACTGGGTCTGATGGCATCCGGTATTTTGGAAATGCGCGGGGGTAGGACGGGTCGCATCAGAACATTGAGGGGCAAGGATTGGAATCCCCCGCCCGGCGTGCAGGATTATCTGGAAACCGGTCTGAATGGGTCGTTTGCTGATTATCCACTTTCTGTACGGAATACACCGTTCGATGTGGACGTGGAGAAGGTCGTAGCTTATCTTGAATCCCAACTGGAGATGAACAGTGGCAACAACAAGTGATGTTTCCAACATTGGCAGGCAAGTCATAACAGAAGTTGAACGAGCAGTGGTGGGCAAACGCGCCCTGCTGGAGATGGTGATGGCCTCCGTGCTGGCAGGAGGGCATGTCCTGCTGGAGGATTTTCCGGGGCTTGGGAAGACATTGATCGCCCGCAGTTTTTCAACGGTGCTGGGATTGGAGTTCAAGCGCATCCAGTTCACCCCCGACCTTTTGCCGGCGGACATCACCGGAGGGTACGTCTTCAACCGGGCGGAGAACCGCTTCGACCTGCGTCAGGGACCGATTTTTGCCAATATTATTCTCGCGGACGAAATCAACCGCGCCTCCCCCAAGACCCAATCTGCTTTATTGGAGGCGATGCAGGAACGGCAGGTTACGCTGGAAGGTGAGACTCTGTCACTTTCGGAGCCGTTCCTGGTTCTGGCGACACAGAATCCGATTGAATATGAAGGCACCTTCCCGTTGCCTGAAGCCCAACTCGACCGTTTCATGCTCAAACTGACCGTTGGCTACCCCTCGGTTGAAGAGGAAACTGAGATTTTACGCCGCCGCCGCGAACGCATGCAGGATGATGTTTCGCTCAACATGGTGACCAATGCCCATCAACTGATGGACCTGCGCCAGGCGGTGGAGTCGGTCTATGTGGATGCTGACCTTGAGGCTTATATCGCGCAGATTGTCCACGAAACACGTAGTGACCGGCGTGTCGCAGTGGGTGGAAGCCCGCGCGCCTCGTTAGCATTTCTGAAAACGGCGCGCGCCCGCGCTGCGCTGGTAGGCAGGGATTACATCCTGCCGGATGATATCAAGCATTTTGCGGTGCCGGTGTTGAGTCACCGCCTGATCCTGCAGCCGGAATATTGGATGGCGCGACGTGTGGCGGAGGAAGTCATCAGCGATGTATTGGACAAGGTCCCAGTGCCCGTGGTGAGGAGAGCGTGAGCCGGATTATCGTCTCGGGTCTCCTGATATTCATCCTGATCATCGCCGGTCTGGCAGGCTTCAGGGGAGAGCTTATTGCTCTGGCAATCCCTTTGGTGATCTACCTGCTTGCGGGTTTCTTGTGGGGACCGGAGAAACTCTTGCTCGACGTAAAACGCGTACTCAGTGTGGAGCGGGTTGCACCAGGCGACCCTGCCACCGTCACACTATCTATAAGAAACATGGGTTTTCCTTTGGAGAATCTGTTGTTAGAAGACACACTCCCCCAGGGTCTCGAAATCGTTGAAGGTTCTCCCCGGAGGCTGGTTTCTCTAAGAGTCGATGAGACTCTCACCTGGCGTTATACGGTCAAGGGGAAGCGTGGTTATTATCCGATGAACAGCCTGCGTGCCAGCGCCAAGGACCTGCTGGGTCTGGTGGAACGCGCTGTAATTATTCCCACAGGAGGGCAGTTATTCGTCCTCCCGACAGCACCTCGTCTACAGCGTATAGCCATCCGTCCGCGTATGACGCGTGTCTATGCGGGAAGCATCCCAGCGCGCATTGGCGGTCCCGGCATCGAGTTTTTTGGCGTGCGCGAATACCAGCCCGGCGACCCCCAGCATTGGATCAACTGGCGCGCCAGCGCTCGCTATTCCAATTCCCTTTTCTCCAATGAATTTGAACAGGAACGCGTCGCGGATGTGGGCATCATCCTCGATGGGCGGCGAAATGTAAACGTTTTTGGCAGTGGTCGGTCGATCTTCGAACACTCTGTTCTGGCAGCCACTTCCCTCGCGGATGGATTCATCGCAGCGGGTAACCGCGTCGGTCTGTTAGTCTATGGAAAATATATCAACTGGACTTATCCTGGCTACGGCAAGCTTCAGCGCGAGAAAATTCTACAGTCCCTGGCACGGGCTGACCTTGGGGAGAGTGAGGTCTTTTCCGGTTTGATTATCCCGCGGCGGTTGTTCCCTGCCTTCTCACAAATGGTGCTCGTCAGCCCGCTCGAATCAAGTGACTTCAAAGGTCTGGTCCAGTTCAGGTCGGCTGGCTACCAGTTGATCGTGGTCAGCCCCGATCCTGTGGCCTATGAAGTGAGCCATCTGCCCAGGACCGCTGCCGTTGATTTGGCAGCGCGCATGGTGCGAATTGAGCGTGAAATCCTGCTCCACCGCCTGCAGCGGGCAGGTATACAGGTGGTCAACTGGAACACTTCCCAACCGTTTGAGAACGTGGTTCAAGCTGCTCTCTCCCGTCCACCCGCCTGGTTGCGAGCCATCCGCTCAGGGGGTGGGATTTGATCACCACTGCTGGCTTATATTTGAGCATCTCCCTCTCCGTCGCGTTGGTGACCTGGGGATTCTTTGCTTATGGATTTGCCACTCAGGCTTTGGGGCTGGTTATTTTTGGAATCGCCTGGATTATCGGTCAAATCAGGTGGGCCTGGATTGCCTCACTGGGTTTATCTGTGGTGACACTTGCTGCCGTATTGGGGATTTTCTACAACCTGCCGATCTCGCTGATGGCTGGTGGTGCTTTATTCGCCTTTATTGCCTGGGACCTGGCGGAGTTTCACTTCCGGTTGAAGAAAGCTGCCAAAGAGGATTACATTGGCGCATTCGAAGGGCGTCATTTCACCCGCCTCGGATTCATTCTGATTGCCGGGTTCGGGGTCGTCTTGTTTTCGAGGTTTTTTCGGGTGCGCTTTAATTTTGAAATCGCAGCCTTGTTGGTTCTGGCGGGTGTGTGGGGGATCAGCCTGCTGGTGGGGCGTTTACGGCGCAGCGAATAATTTTTTTATTATAAAGTACGAAACCAGTCTTCTGTCTCCTCGGGGTTTTTGAATTGCAGAACTTTCAAGTGAGCATTTTCTGGCAGTGCGAACAAACGAGGGTATTCGCGTTTTCTTCGCCAGTAGGTTTTAAAGAGCCAGTGGAAGAGCGAATCCTCCGCAGACCATATCTTGAACTGAGGCAATAGGCGTTCGTAGTTCGTCTCCCACAGCAGTTCCTTCGTCAACCAGCGATACCAGGTGCGGCGCCACAGACGCCAGAAAAGTGTCCACAAGGGATAATCCAGCCAGACGACTGCCTCAGCGCGCGGCCAGGAGATATCGCGAACCACGCTATAATTCCCGGCAATGACCCATCCTGGGGTGCGTGTGGCAAATTCCACGCGGACGCGAATCTCCTCATCCGAGACATGGTTCCAATCGGGCAGCCAGTGCAAAGCATCCAGCTCAATATATTCAAGTTCAAGTTTTTTTGCGAGCTTTTCCGCCAGCGTGGATTTGCCCGAGCCGGTGGTCCCGATGACAATAATGCGACAGTACGGAAAGGATATTCCCATCCGATTCCTTTTATGTGGTGAATTGCGCGATGTGCAGGACGGTAAATTGAAAAACAGAATTTATGATAGGATTCTGCTGTATCATTCTACCAATTTCCCAACAAAATGAGGAACCATGTTCGATCTACCCGATGACCAGATCCTCCCCCTTTCCAAAGAGCATGTCTTCTGGACGTGGTCGGCGCAGGCGAAAGTCAACCCCATCCCGGTCAAACGCGCCAGGGGTGTCTATTTCTGGGATACCAGTGATAAACGCTACCTCGATTTCAATTCCATGACCATGTGTGTCAATATTGGGCACGGCGACTCACGGGTGATCGAGGCGATGAAAGCGCAGCTCGATGAACTCCCGTATGCCGCGCCGGGAATGGCGACCAGGATTCGCGCCATTGCCAGCCAGGCTGTGGCCGAGGTGACCCCCGGCGGGGAGCTGAGCAAAATACTGTTTACCCTGGGCGGCGCGGATGCCAACGAGAACGCCATCAAGGTCGCGCGCACATACACCGGAAGACACAAAATCCTCAGCCGCTACCGTTCCTATCACGGGGCGACCGCCGGGGCGATGGCCGCCACCGGTGACCCGCGCCGTGTTGCATGGGAACCGAACCTGATGACTGGCGTCGTCCATTTCCTTGACCCTTATCGCTACCGCTCCACCTTCCATCGCACCAATCCCGATATTCCTGAAGCTGAGTTCACGCTGGATTATCTCAACCATCTCGAGGAGATCATCCGCTATGAGGGGCCGGAAACGATCGCTGCCATCCTGATGGAATCGGTGACCGGTACGAACGGCATCATTATTCCCCCGCAAGGGTATATGCAGGGCGTGCAAACGCTGTGCGATAAGTATGGCATCCTGATGATTGCAGACGAAGTGATGTCGGGTTTCGGGCGGACGGGGAAATGGTTCGCGGTGGAACATTGGGATGTCATCCCCGATATCATGACCATGGCGAAGGGTTTGACCTCCGCCTATGCACCGCTCGGTGCGGTAGCGATGAAACCCGAAGTTGCAGCATGTTTCGACGAACTCGTCTTTGAATCTGGATTGACTTATACCTCGCACCCTGTCTCTCTGGCGGCAGCCGTGGCGAATATTTCTGTGATGAAAGAAGACCACATCGTGGAACACGCCGCAGAGATGGGGCCCGCCCTGCACAAATTGCTGGCGGACCTGGGCGAATCCCATCCTTCAGTGGGGGATGTACGCTCGATTGGTTTGTTTGGCATCCTCGAACTGGTGCGCGACCGCCAGTCGAAAGAACCGATGACCCCCTGGAATGGAAACAGCGCCGAGATGGCTGCCTTCCGGAAATACTGCCTTGACCATGGTTTGTACGTCTACACCCACTGGCACACCGTGCTCATCATTCCCCCGCTGATTATCACCGAATCCCAATTGAAGGAAGGCTTTTCAGTGATCGACGAGGCATTGAAGATTACGGACAAAGCGGTGAAATAATAATATAGCGGGTGGACAAGTTAAAATCCATCCCCTGATTTTGTCATTTGTTGCGCTCCAACTTAAACGCCATGTCTGCTTTATATTCGGGCAGGGGGATAACGCAGGACTGGTTCGTTGACTACAGGCGTTGGGTTAACGCCGCAGCCAGTCACCAATATCACTATGATCAGGACAAGCGATATCTGGATTTCAGTGATCTTGCGGTTGAGGTTCATGCTGGCTACAATTTAACAATCGGATAAACATATTTAAAATAGCATTTTAAAGACAAGGCCGGATAGACTTATGATAGGCCGCCCGAATTCAGTGAAGAACTTCCACCTCGTTTGCAACTTCCTGTAAATTGATGCATCTGATAAAATGCATCATGATTAAAAATCACCGAGGTGTTGAATGTTCAACTTGAGCAGTATTCCTCCTGCTGCAAACACAGGATCCCAACAAGTCAAAGTGCTGGTACTAGGCTCCGGGCCGGCTGGATTGTCCGCTGCGCTGTATGCGGCGCGTGCTGAACTCGCGCCAGTCGTGCTGACCGGCATGGAACTGGGTGGGCAGGCTGCTTTGACCCATACGATTGAGAATTATCCCGGCTTTCCGGAAGGAGTCGGGGGGCAGGAGCTGGGCGATCTTTTCCAGAAGCAGGCTGAGCGTTTCGGGGCGAAGGTCGAGTTCGACACTGCACAATCGGTTGACCTCTCCCGGCGCCCGTACAAGATCACGACAGATAACGGCATTTACCATGCTGATTCGCTGATCATCGCGACTGGAGCGCGCCCAAATCATCTCAACATCCCCCGCGAGGTGGAATTGACCGGGAAAGGCGTCTCATACTGCGCCACCTGCGATGGCTGGTTCTTCAAGGATAAGAAAGTGGTCGTGGTTGGTGGAGGAGATTCTGCACTGGAGGAAGGGTTATTCCTGACGCGTTATGCGTCATCGGTAACCATTGTCCATCGCCGTGATTCCCTCCGCGCCGGAAAGGTGCTTCAAAACCGGGCTTTCACCAATCCCAAGGTCAGCTTTGTGTGGAACAGTGTATTGACTGAAATCACCGGGCAGGACAAGGTCATCGCGGTCAAATTAAAGAATACCCAGACCGGCGAACTTTCTGAACTAGAAACAGACGGCGTTTTCATTTTCATCGGTCACACCCCCAACACGCAGATGTTCGCAGGACAGCTTGATCTGGATGAGGGTGGTTATATCCTTGCCAGCCCGTTTATGGAGACCAATGTGCCAGGCGTGTTCGTGGCGGGCGAAGTGGCAGATTCTCACTTCCGGCAGGTGGTGACCTCGGCAGGAATGGGTGCCGCTGCTGCGATTCAAGCCACCCACTTCCTCGAGAAGGTGTCCGAGCATGTTTAGCGGAGGCTGGTTGATGGAGACAGGACTCGATAATAGCCGGACCGAAGGTAGGCGAATTTCTTCGAAAGGCGGCGATCTTCCCGGCAGGACAATGACATTAATCGTCCCAATAACGTGATGTAGAGCAGAGAGTCTGAGTTCTTCAGTGCGCAGAGGCTTTTTCTTGACACAATAATCGCTGATTTTATATAGGGCATGATGGAAATCTGCGTACTGCGTACCCATGGAGCATGAACTCCATTGTGAACAATCTCTAATCTAGGAGGAGCAATGGCTAAAGTTTCTATTATCGGCGCAGGTATGACCGGGGCGACCACCGCTCACTGGCTTGCGGAACGCGAACTCGCCGATCTGGTTCTGGTGGATGTGCTGGAAGGCATGCCGCAGGGCAAGGGATTGGACATGCTGGAAGCCATGCCGATCATCGGCAAGGATGTCGAGATAGTTGGTTCTAACAGCTATGAAGCTACCCGGGATTCGGACATTATCGTGATCACCGCCGGTCTACCACGCAAGCCAGGCATGAGCCGTGACGACCTGCTGACAGCGAATGCGAATATTGTCGGACCGGCAACAACTGAAACGCTGAAATATTCACCCGAGGCACTCTTCATCGTACTGACCAATCCACTGGATACAATGGCTTACCTGGTAATGAAAATTGGCAAGCTTCCTCCGCACCGTGTGGTGGGGCAGGCGGGTGTGCTCGATTCCGCGCGTATGCGGGCTTTTGTCGCGATGGAGACCGGCGTGAGCGTTGAGAACATTCACTGCTATGTGATGGGCGGCCACGGGGATGAGATGGTTCCGCTGACCCGCCACTCGAACATCGCAGGTGTCCCCCTGCGTGATTATCTCCCCGCGGATAAACTGGAAGCGATCGTCAACCGCACCCGCAAGGGCGGCGGTGAGATTGTCAATTTATTGAAAACCGGCTCGGCTTTCTACGCCCCGTCAGCGGCGGTGGCGCAAATGGCTGAAGCCATCCTGAAGGACAAGCACCTGATCGTCCCGGCGGCAGCGTATATGCAGGGCGAATACGGACTGAAAGATATGTTCTTTGGTGTGCCAGTAATGCTGGGCCGCAAGGGCATTGAGAAAATCGTGGAATACGATCTCGATGCCGACGAGAAAGCAGCCCTGGACAAATCAGCTGCAGCGGTGAAAGACACTATTAAAGCGCTTGAAGGTCTGGTAAAAATTTAAAGAATAGACAGGGACGCCTCTTTTTCTACTGTATGAGGAGGGCTGCCCCAGATCGTTGGTGTTTATTTTCTAAATTTATGTTGGAGGTAGAAAAATGATTTTGCACGACAGAATATCCAAGCAGCTGCCAGATTGGCGTGAACGCGTCAAGAAATTGGTTAAAGAGCATTCGGACGTGGTGATCGATCAGGTCAATGTAGGACAGATTTATGGTGGGATGCGCGATATTAAATCCATGGTCTCGGATATTTCCTATGTGGATCCCTCTGAGGGAATCCGTTTCCGCGGGCTCACCATCCCGGAAGTTCTCAAGCAGCTTCCAAAGCCGCGCGGGGCAAAGATGCCCTACGTGGGCGGTCTGTATAACCTGTTGATGACAGGTAAGGTTCCAACCAAAGCCGAGGCAGAGGAAGTGGAGCAAGAGTGGGCTGAACGCGCCTTGGTCCCAGATTACGTATTCAAGCTGCTGAAGTCCATGCCGATAGAAACGCACCCGATGACGTTGTTTTCCCAGGCTGTACTGGCTTTGCAGAACAACTCATCCTTTGCCCGGAAGTATCATGAAGGCATGAAAAAGGATGACTACTGGGAGCCGGCACTGGAAGACAGCCTGGATCTTACCGCCAAACTGCCGGTGATTGCCGCTTTCATCTACCGCATGAAGTATTTTGGTGAGACCAAAAAGCCGAAGTGGAATAAGAAAAAGGACTACGGCGCTAACTTTGCCCGTATGCTGGGAGTCGAGGATCAAAAGGGCTATGCGGAACTGGCACGGCTGTACTTCATCCTGCACAGCGACCATGAGTCTGGCAATGTCTCGGCGCATACCATGCACCTGGTCGGTTCGGCATTGTCCGACCCGTACTATTCCTTCTCCGCTGCGTTGAACGGGCTGGCGGGTCCGCTGCACGGGTTGGCGAACCAGGAGTGCCTGGGTTGGCTGATCGAGGTCCGCAAGCAGTTCGGCAGCGTACCGAGCCGGGACCAGCTTTACAAGTTCGCCTGGGACACGCTTAACAGTGGAAAGGTCATTCCCGGTTATGGCCATGCTGTCCTGCGTGTGCCCGATCCGCGTTTTACCGCGCAGATGCAATTTGCCAAAGCCCGTTTCCCACAGGATGAGCTGGTCCTCCTGGCGGATCTGGTATTCGATGTGGTTCCGCAAGTCCTCAAAGAGCAGGGGAAGGCGAAGAATCCTGCCCCGAATGTGGATGCGATCAGCGGCACGCTGCAGTATTACTACGGCGTGCGTGAGTTCGATTTCTACACCGTGCTGTTTGGTGTAGGCCGCGCACTGGGTGTTACCGCGAATTACGTCTGGGCGCGCGCGCTCGGTCAACCGATCGAACGCCCAAAATCGCTGACCACCCATATGCTGGAAGACGCGGCTTTTACAACTGAATAATCTTTATAACCATCCATTAATAAAAAGACGCGCCTAAAAAAGGTGCGTCTTTTTATGATTCACAGCCCTCCGATATCTGCCAGTGCCCGGAGACACCGGGCAAGTGGCCTGGGTTTTCATGACCCAGGAAGCTGTGCCCTTAGGGGCAGCAAAGTGTCACAAACAAGTAGATACTCATCGCCAGGACAGCGATGAGCAGAGCGATACGCAGGTTCTTATCCTTGGAGGGGAATTTTGTTCTGCCAATTATCGCTAGCCGGCGGCAAACAGGGATGCCAGCTGCCTCGGACCCGCTAGAATCTCCCGGACGACACACAACCTGCCGTCCTCATCCGGTTTAAGCCACCATTTGATGAGCATCATCTCGCCACGGTCAATTTCAATGCCGGTGACACAACGTGGATGGACACAACTGCCGTCGTTAAAAAATGGTGCTGTACCTTCATTGGGGAAGCTGGGTGCATGGGTATGCCCGAAAATCGTAGGTTGGTTGCGGGCGCGTACCCATTCCAGGATTCGATTTTCGATGGCGTCACGTTTTTTGAAATTCTTCGCCGGGCTGGTGGGGTCGTGCGCCGCAATCAGCTGTGCCTGCCGCCAGAAAGTGCGGCATAGGAACCGGGCGATTTTCCAATATCGGTCATTGATTGAATCGCCCTGATGACCGTGAACCAGGAAAATCGTTCCGTTGCTGGGTGCGTGCCTGAGGATGATCCCCTCGTGGACTTTGATATCCGGGAAAAGTGGTTTTTTCTCCCCGCTGCGTTCATCGAAATAACTGAAGAGGGTCTCTGCCACTACTTTGGGATCGCTGCGTTCCATGTCATGGTTGCCGTAGATCAGGTGCAACCTTCCCATTTTGTAGAATTCACTCATCTGCCAGAAGACATGGCTGTGCGCCATGCGGACATCCGCAAAGTGTTTGTTTTCCCATAGTTCGTCGCCGTCCCCCAGCTCTATATAGGTAAAGCCTTCTTTGAAGTAATGCTGCAACGCAAAGAAAAACAGGCTCTGGTTGTGGGCGAAATCATCTGCCCAGCTATTGTCGCCCCGGTGGACATCGCTGAAAAGAATGATCCTTGATGTTTGGTCAAAAGGAACTTCAAAGGCATTCTGGTATACCTGTGTCAGTCGCTCATACGTTGACATATATAATGCCTCCCGACATTCAATCCGCTATTTGTATATTAAGCATATTTATACACTAATTCAATCCCCTTTGGTTACATTTTATTTATCTGCGATTAATCAGACCTTAATAGTCGCATGGTATTATCACATGAGGAAAACGGAGATTAATATGTTAAATACTAAGAATAAGATGCTATGGAACAGCTTGCAACAACCCGTTCACGGGGCACGTTTGCCTGCGGATTACCTGCGATTGCTCACCGCACTTGATGACGGTTGGATGGTCACCGATGTTGCTGAAATGATTGCTCATGGACGGAACGATGATGGGCGTTCCTATCTGCTGACATTGGCGCATATGCAAAAATTTTTGGTAAAGAAAATGATTGTATCTAAGGGCATACTGGTGGATGACCTTCTGGCCAACAACGGTATATCGCCCGCTTCCGTGAAAGAGATATCATCAAAAAACCGCCCATACCGGATGGCTTCTAGACGGCATCAGCAGTGATGATCATGGTTTGATTGCCCGCGTCGCGATGTATGTGGGGTGGTAATTGCTCAACAGGGAATCAGCGTGTCGGTCTTCATAAAACCCGATGATCCGGAAACCGGCATCGCATTGACCTCCGATTAAGTCGGATAGTGTGTGGCTGAATTCAAGGGGTATACCCTCTTCTTTGAATTCCTGCAATTTTTCAGGTGACAGACTCTCGGCATCGGAATAGGGGACTGAATACTTAACCTCCATGATGCCGTTTTCATCCATCTTGGAGATATCGAAGATATAGTAAAATGGGTTCATCATCCCTGCCAACAGGGTCCCGCCAAAACGCAACACCCGGAAGGCTTCTCGCCAAACCGGAAGAACATCAGGGCAAAAAACGTTGGAGACAGGGTGGAAAATGAAATCGAACGATTCGTCTGCGAAAATGGACAGGTCGCGCATGTCACCTTCGACGGTGATCAACCGGAGCTCGTCCCGCTTGGCGACAAATCGGTCGCGCTCCAACTGTTTGGGCGAATTGTCCAGTACGGTGACGTTCGCACCTGCGGCTGCGAAAATGGGGGCTTGCTGACCGCCGCCGCATGCCAGGCATAGCACGTCCAGCCCTTTCAGAGGGGGAATCCACTCGTCTGGAACAGGCTTTTGTTCTGTGAGTAAAACGGAAATTTCCCCCCGCCGAGCTGATGCAATGATTTCAGGACTGACGGGTTGTGTCCAGGGATTCTGGCCGGATTCGACTTGTTTGTTCCAAGCATCTCGATTGAATGAGCGGATGTCCATTGGTACTCCTGAACCCATAAGAACAGACTTTCCCTAAAAGGATTATACAGCAAACAAAACCTCCCCGTTTCTATCAGGGAGGTTTGTCATCAAATTCTGGTTGCTGCTCATTATCACGGGCTGGGTGTTCCCGGAACAGCGACGCTCATCCATGAGAACACACGCTGGAGGGATTGCGCTCCTGCCGTGAGCCAGGTGGGATTACCCTGCTCGTCGGTGGGACCCTGCCGGACAGGGATCACATACCAGCGCATCACATGCGGGATGCTGTCATTTGGACGGAACGTGGATGGCACGATGTATTTTGTATCCTTGGCGTAATCCACCAACTTTCGCCCTTGGCCGTCAGTAACATCTTCAACGATAATTTGGTACGCCTCGTTATCACGCAGTATTCCTACCGACGCCCATTGCAGCGTCACGGTATCATCTGCCAGAGTGAAGGATTTGCCATCTGCCGGAAGCAGCAGGTTTGGCGCGGGATAGGGCGGCGGGATGGTCGGTGTGGGAGAAGGTCCGGGCGTTGCCGCGCGCTTGCACAAAGGGATCGAAAGGTTCATCCCGATGTAAACCATATCCGTCGTCAACCCGTTGAATTCTTTTATGGCTTCCTGGGAAACAGCATAATTGGCAGCGATAATTGATAGAGTGTCACCGCTCTGCACGGTATACTCCACTTTGTCGCAGGCCTCCCGGGTTGCTTTCGCAGGTTCAAGAGTGGAGGTTGCAGCCGGAGGCGGGGTGGGGGTTGGGTAGGGGACTTTGATTTTTTGGCCGATGAAAAGGTTGTTGCATGCGGCAGGCAAGTTGTTCATGATGATGATGCTCTGCACGGAAACCTTGAAGGTCAGGGCAATGGATGTACAGGTGTCACCCGATGCGACGGTGTATTCAAAGGGTGGTTGTTCCGTTGGGGTGGGGACAATAGTGGGAGTGGGCGTCTCGCTGGGCGTGACGGTAATGGTTGCCGTGTCAGTGGGAGTGGGCCCCTGGGTCGGTGTGGTAACTGTGCCGGTCGCCCTTAATGCCAGGACGACGAGGACTGCGCCAACGATGATGAATAGGGCAAGCAAGCCCAGGGCTGCGGGAAGTGAAAGCGTCACGGTGGGCATGCGACTGCCCTGCACGGTTCTTATCGACTTCGTTTCTGCAGCGGGGGTGATTTCGGCCCCGCACACCAGACAGCGCGTGGCCGTTTCACTCAGCCTTGTGCCGCAGGTTGGGCAGATTTTAGAATTGGTTGTTTCCGGACTCATAGCGCAGGCATTATACCACGTCCATTAAGGGTGTTGTGCGCATAACCAAATAAGGGGGTAAACGCAGAGCAATAGCAGATTTTTCATCCCCCGCGCTGTTCTTGTGACGAGGTGGGTTATAATTTCGTCCGCATGTCCGACGAACTTAGCCTGTACCAAATCATGCTGCTTATCCGCCGCTTCGAGGAGCGCATGCTGGACGAGTTTTCCACTGGCCGGCTGGTGGGGACGACTCATGCCTATATCGGTCAGGAAGCAGACGCAGCCGGGATTTTTACAGAAATTGAAGCGGAGGATGTCATCTTCAGCAACCACCGCTGCCATGGGCATTTCCTGGCCTACGGGGGCGACCCCTACAGGCTGGCAGCAGAACTGATGGGCAAAGCGACCGGCCTGGTGGGTGGGAGGGGCGGCAGCCAGCATATCCACTGGCGGAATTTTTATTCGAATGGAATCCAGGGCGGCATCGTCCCGGTCGCGACCGGCATGGCGTTCGCTGAAAAAGCCATGAAAAGCGGTAATCTTGTCCTGGTCTTTCTGGGCGATGGCACTCTTGGTGAAGGCGCGCTCTATGAAAGCCTCAACATCGCCTCCCTCTGGTCGCTCCCGATTTTATATGTAGTCGAAAACAACCGTTACGCACAAACGACCCCTGTTTCCCTGGCCGTAGCCGGCTCGATTCCGGCGCGCTTTGCCGCCTTTGGGATGGAGACATGGGAGCGCGATACCAGCGATGTCCTGGAAATCCAAATGGCGGCGAGGACAGCTATCGGTCATGTCCGCGGGACTGGACGACCCGCCGGTCTGGTGCTCAATACCTACCGCTTCGCTGCCCATTCCAAGGGTGACGATGTGCGTGACCCTCAGGAAATCGCTGGATATAAGGAAAAGGACCCTCTGACCATTCACGGCAAACGTTTCTCAGAGACGGAATTGCTAAAGGTGGAACTCGAAATTTCCGCCATTATTGAAGATGCATTCGTCCGCGCAGCTGCGGACCCGTTTCCTGAATTGAAAGGTCCGTCAAGCTCATGACGCCGACTGTCCTTGAACGGCTAAATTTCGCGTTGCATTCTGCGATGGAAAATGATGAACGCGTTTACATCATCGGGGAGGACATCCTCGATCCGTATGGCGGTGCGTTTAAAGTCACACGCGGGTTGAGCACCAAATTTCCTGATCGCGTCTTGACCACCCCCATCTCCGAATCCGCCATCGTCGGCATTTCCACCGGCATGGCTTTGCGCGGCCTGCGACCGGTCGCAGAGATCATGTTCGGAGATTTCGTCACCTTGATCGCTGACCAGCTGGTCAACCATTCCGCGAAATTCCGCTGGATGTACAACGACCAGGTGCGAGTACCGATCGTGGTCCGCACCCCGATGGGCGGACGCCGTGGCTACGGCCCGACCCACAGCCAGTCCCTGGAAAAGATGTTTCTCGGCGTGCCGGGGTTGAAAGTGATTGCCCCCAATTCCCTCGGCGACCCCGCTGAATTACTCCTCGCTGCCATTGCGGAAGATGACCCGGTGTTATTCGTGGAACACAAGCTGCTTTACACACGGACACTTCTTGAGGCAGGTCGGGGAGACCTTTTGGATTGGACGATTGAGAGCAGGGGAGGGGCATACCCTTATTTTGTCTTGCGAAGTGCCTACAAACCAGCACTGACCATTACCACCTATGGTTATAATTTCGAGCTGGCTCGCCAGGCAGCATTGGAATTGATGATTGAGCACGAGGTTTTTTCGGAGATAGTAATATTCTCGCAATTAAGCCCGTTCGAACTAACTCCAATGATTGACTCGCTTGAGCATACGCATCGTTTGTTGACTGTTGAAGAGGGTAGTCTGACCCTCGGCTGGGGGGCGGAAGTAACTGCACGTGCAGCCGAAGCTGCAATTCCGGGCTTGAGAGTCAGCCGTGTGGCTGCGCTCGAGCTGCCAATCGCAAATTCGAAAATGCTTGAGGATGCCATCCTGCCCTCGACGGGTGACATTACCCGTGCGGCGCTCGAGCTGCTCAAATAATCTCAAAGGAAATCCCCGATTTCTGTCCATGGAAATCGGGGATTTTTAAACCCCAAACCGCCTGATGGCTTGCCCAGAGCCCGGCGGTTTGTTGAGAAGAATGCTTGTCTTTATTATACGTTTTCAGTTAAAGAGAATATGAGGCAGAACTTAATGCACCATTAGAATTATTCGATTGCAGACAGGATTTGCTCCAGCGTGATGGGTCCTTCCCGCAGGATGACCGGTTCTTCGCCAGTGCAGTCCACCACGGTGGATGGAATTCCACCTGGAGTCACTCCGCCATCCAATATCAGAGGGATTTTGCCATTCAATTGAGCATGCACCCCTTTTGCCGTGGAAGGACTGGACTGTCCTGAGGCATTGGCTGAGGTGACAGCCAGAGGACCGGTCAGGCGAAGAAGCTCACGGGTAACGTTCAAGTTTGGGATTCGAATACCGACGGTTGGCAGTGGTGAAACGACATCGGGAATTGATGAATGGCGTGGAACGACAATGGTCAGCGGACCCGGCCAGAATTTTTTCCCCAGGGTTATTGCAAGGCGGTTCACCCCTGCCGCAACACGATGGATTTGATCCAAATCGCTGATAAGAATAGGAATGGCTTTCTCCTGACCACGTCCTTTTGCCACATAAATCTTGCTGACCGCATTCGCATCAAACGCCAGTGCGCCAAGACCATAAACGGTGTCCGTGGGAAAAGCTACAAGGCCTCCGCCAGTCAGTAAATCCAGCGCATGGGCAAGGGAATTGGAGTCGGTAATAGGTAGGATAAGTGTTTGCATGACTCAATATTAGCGCATTTTGGGAGTTTTGTAACCGGGCAATATTATGAAAGGTGATCTGTCCCGGCATGGGTCTGAATTTCAAGCAGCCGGTCACGCCCTGAAAGATCACAGTGCAAGTGGATAGAGGCATGAGAGAAAGTGTCATAGGCGAGTGAGAGCGCAGCCGTTCCTTGTCTGGATTCAATTTCCAGCAGGACCATTCCTCCCGGAGAAAGGTATTCAGGAGCAAGCGTGATCAACCGTCGCATCAGATCCAATCCATCCCTGCCACCATCCAGCGCCAGAGCAGGTTCCCTCCCATAGATTGACAAAGTCTTCATCGTATCGGTGAGGAGGTAAGGAAGGTTGGCAACGATCAATTCGAAAGATTGATCAGCAGGTGGGAGCATATCGCAGCAAACGAAATCAATCCGTTCAGCGACAGAAAATCTTACGGCATTACGTTGAGCAACTGCCAGTGCCCGGGAAGAAATATCTGTGGCAACCATTTGAAGGTTTTGGATTCTTGTCGCGAGGGAAATGGCAATGCAGCCGGAGCCGGTTCCAACGTCAATAGCGGATCGCGAGTCCGGGTGACGTTCGAGCCAATCCAGCGCTTTCTCAACCAGTAATTCAGTTTCGGGGCGCGGGATTAATACATCCGGCGAGACCTCGAAATCCAGTCCGTAAAATTCCCAGTGGCCGAGTAAGTAAGGTAGCGGCTCACCGTTCGCGAAGCGGGTGGTTGAGGTATGCAAGGTGTCTTGCTGTTCAGCAGTCAGTTCTTGATCAGGGTGCGCCAGCACCCAGGTGCGCGGTTTGGTGAGGATGTGAGCCAGCAAGACCTGCGCATCGAGGGCGGGTGTGTCGCTGAGTGATTCCAGCCGGGATGTTGTTTGTACTAATCCTTGCTGAATGTTCATGGACTCAGAATTTATTGATAATGGTTGAATGCAGTGTTTGAGGGTGTTTGATTGATAAATCCTAAATAAAAGGGTGACTCATTGAGTCATCCCTGATTATTCGTCATCCTCAGTTGAACCGACTGAAAGCCGGTCAGCCTCTTCGCGAGTGGACAGCTCTTCAATAAATATGTCAATATCACCGTCCAACACCACTGGCAGGTTATAGGATGAAACACCGATTCGGTGATCGGTCACGCGGGATTGCGGGTAATTATACGTGCGGATTTTCTCGCTGCGCTCGCCGGAGCCGATCTGCGACCGGCGGTTGGAATCGATCTCATTGCGGCGCTTTTCCACTCCCAGCTCATACAATCTGGCGCGCAGCACTGCCAGGGCACGTAACTTATTCTGCAATTGGGAGCGTTCATCCTGGCAGGTGATGACCATCCCGGTGGGTTTATGAGTCAGACGGACGGCAGTGGAGTTCTTCTGGACATTTTGCCCACCGGCACCGGATGAGCGATAGACTTCAATCTCGATGTCGGAGTCGGGGATATGGATTTCCACGTCGTCCACTTCCGCCAGCACGGCTACCGTGGCGGTGGAAGTATGGATCCGCCCCTGCGCCTCAGTTGCCGGGACCCGTTGTACGCGATGCACACCCGATTCGTATTTGAGTTTGGAAAATGCCCCACGCCCTTTGATCTCAAAAGTAACTTCCTTGAAGCCGCCGATCCCGATTTCGTTGGCGGACATGATCTCGGATTTCCATCCCTGGCGTTCGGCATAGCGGGTATACATGCGGAATAAGTTCGCAGCGAAAAGGGCGGCCTCGTCTCCGCCTGTACCGGCGCGGATTTCCACGATTACACTTTTTTCGTCTCGAGGATCCTTTGGCACGAGCAGGGCTTTCAGTTCACCCTCCAGCCTGCTGATCTGAGGTTCGAGTTCCCTGATCTCCAGTTCAGCCAGAGAGCGCAGATCTTCATCCTGTTCAGATTGAAGGATGACACGCGCTTCCTCCAAACGCTTCAGCGCCTGCCGGTATCCGCGAGCTTTTTCGACAATGGTTTCGAGCTCAATGCGTTCCTTGTTGAGTTCGCCGGCGCGCTGGTAATCGTTCCCGACTTCCATGAGCAAGCGGTCAAGTTCCGCATAGCGGTCTTCAATTCCAGTGAGTTTATCGAGCATGTTTCCTTAGTTGATTCGTGTGACAGAGGATTAAAATAATATGCGACAAGAAACGCGGCAAGTTTCACCGCGTCCCGCGATTATACCACCTCGAAAGGTGTCTCCATAATGTCCTTACTCGTTTTATCGGTTGATCACTGCTGCGAGCACCATGGACAGAACTAAAAGGGCTGAGATCACGATGAACGCAGTCTGAAGCCATTTCATGCGCCGCTGGTGCGTATCCATTTTGGGTTTTGATACTGCTCTTGATTTTGCGGTCTTACTGGTCATTTGAAATCCTCTTGAGTATAGTTTCTGTATTATTTGGAAATTTTAAATCATAATAATTAGTAATGAAGCATTATTTTACTTGATGTTTTTGAAAGGCCTTGTTCAACGCCGCCTCCAATTCGTCGATCATTACCGGCTTGAACGCGTACGCGTCCGCGCCCAGTGAAAGCGCCTTGTCAACCTGGACATCCGCTGCTTCCGAGGAAAGCATGATGATAGGCAGGTCATTCCACTCTGAGCGGCGGCGGACGAATTCTAACATATCCAGCCCGGAAACTTCAGGCATGTTGATGTCCAGGATCAACAGGTCGGGGCGTCCTCCGTCCAGCAAGGCTTTCGACCCGGAACGCGCATTTAAGAAGTGACGGGTTTCGAAATCCAGCATTTTCAACATCAGCTTGATGGCCTTTGCCATTTCGTCGTCGTCGTCCACAATCCAGATTTTTTTCATCCGACTATTCCAGGTGTGATTTGATGCTTTGCGCCAGGGCATCCGTGATGCCGGGTACGGCTATTAACTCGTCCGTGGTCGCCATACGTATCTTATCCACATCTCCGAAATGTTTCAAGAGGGCTTTTCGCTTCGCCGGACCGATTCCGGGGATGCTGTCCAGTTGAGAGGCCATCCCGATTTTTGTGCGTCGTTTGCGGTGGGCGGTGATCCCGAACCGATGGGCTTCATCCCGGATGCGCTGGACGAGATAGAGCGCCTGCGAGTGACGGGGGAGCATCAGTGAATCGGATTTGTTGGGAAAGAATATCTCCTCCTCGCGCTTGGCCAGACCCACCACAGGGACTTTGCCGGACAGGTTGAACTCATCCAGGACCTTGACCGCACGGCTAAGCTGGCCTTTACCCCCATCAATGATAATGAGGTCGGGTAAAAATGCAAAGGAAGCATCCGGCTTTGCACCCGGATCATTCCCGCCGATCTCCTGTGCCGAGCGCCACCTTTTGAAACGCCGCGTCAGGATCTCCTCCATGCTGGCAAAGTCGTCCGGCGCGCCAAGGCTGGTGCTGTCTATGTTGAATTTTCGATAAAGCTTCTTGTCAGGGACGCCCTGTGAGAAAACCACCATAGCCCCGACGGTCGCGACACCCTGTATATGGGAAATATCGTAGCATTCAATGCGGTTTGGCGGGGTGGTGAGCGCCAGCGTGGATTGCAGTTCAGCCAGCGCCTGCTCCTGTTTATGGGTGTCTGCCTGCCACTGCGCGCGCAGCGCCTTCAATGTCTCAGCGGCATTTTCCGCGGCCATCTGGACCAATTCCTGCGGCTGGCCACCCTTGGGGACGGACAGTTCCACCTTTTCGCCACCGCGCCGCGACCTGAGCCACTGGCTGATGATCTGGGCTTCTTCAATTTCCTGGGGCAGGAGCAGCTGTTGCGGAATGGAAGCGGCTTCGGTATAGAATTGCTGGACGAAGCCTGACATTACTTCGGCATCCGCGGTGTCTTCGGTCCCTTCAAGGATGAAGTATTCACGCCCGATCAGTTTCCCGCCGCGGATGAAGAAGATCTGCACGCAGGCTTCGCCGTCCGCGCGTGCCATCGCGATCACATCCGAGTCTTTGTAATCGGAGGCAAAAACCACCTTCTGGCGCTCGATGATGGATTGGATGGCTTTCAACTGGTCACGGACTGCAGCCGCTTTCTCGAAGCGCAAATCCTCGGAGGCTTTGTCCATCTCCTGCTGCAACCGTTCGACGATGGCCTCGCTGTGACCCTGCAGGAATTCCATCAGGTCGTTGATCATCTGTCGGTAGCCGTCTTGGGATATCGCGCCAATGCAGGGCGCGGTGCACAGTTTGATGTCGTGGTAAAGACAGGCGCGTTTGTCCTGCCCGGTGATTTCGCGGTCGCAGGTCAGGTAGGGAAATACTCGCCGCAGCACATCCAGCGTCTGGTAAACCGCCCAGGCGGAGGTATAAGGCCCATAGTACCGCGAACCGTCTTCGACCATCTGGCGGGTTACGGTGACTTTGGGATACGGTTCCCCCCAGTGGATTTTGATATAGGGATAGCGCTTGTCGTCTTTCAGGCGCACGTTATAGCGTGGCCGGTGGCGCTTGATCAGGTTCATTTCAAGGATCAAGGCTTCCAGTTCCGAGCCAATAACGATCCATTCGATATGAGAGATCTCGCGCACCAACCGGCGCGTCTTGGCGTCGTGACCGGTATCCGCGCGGAAATACGAGCGCACGCGGTTCTTGAGGTTGATCGCCTTGCCGACATAAATGATGGTGCCCTCGGCGTTTTTCATCAAGTAACAGCCGGGTTTTGCCGGGAGCGTGTCGAGGATGCCTTTGAGGTGGTCGGTTATTTCCATCGGGATAATTTTAGCACGGTTGGAGCAGGCATCGTCTTGCCATCCCTCCCGTTCCCCTGTAAAATGAACCCGCCAGATTCCTGCCCGGTAAAGGACCGTCCTGTGGGTAACCAACTCGAATTCATGATAGGGGATTTGCTCCGTTTACGCCGGTTAAAGCTGGCGACCGCTGAATCTTGCACGGGCGGTTTGATCGGTGACCGCATCACGAACGTCCCCGGTTCGTCTGAATACTATCTGGGAGGGGTTGTGGCGTATGCTTACGAGGCGAAAGTCGCCTTGCTCGGCGTGCGCTGGGACACGCTTCAGGTTTATGGTGCAGTCAGCCGGGAAACCGTGCTTGAGATGGCGCGCGGTCTCCGAAAAGTCTTGAGCGCGGAAATCGCTGTCAGCGTGAGCGGGATCGCCGGTCCCGGTGGAGGCTTGCCGAATAAACCCGTCGGCACCACCTGGATCGGGTTTTCAGCACCGGATGGAGAATGGGCGCGCGTCTATTGCTTTGACGGTGACCGGAACCAGAACAAAGCCGATTCTGCAGATGCGGCATTGCAGTTTGTTGTGGATTATCTCAAGGGATCGGGTTCGTTGGAGGGGGATTTTCGCGGGTCATGAAAACGGTGGTCATTATCTCCGCCAATGCCGAATGGCGCGCCACTCGCGACTTGCTTCCCGCATCCGTCGTTCGATCCACGCCCGTGGGTGAATGGTTCGAACATGACGATGTACGTTTCTTTCACGGCGGCTGGGGGAAAATATCGGCAGCGGCGAGCGCCCAATACGTCCTCGATCAATTCAACCCAGACCTGCTGGTCAATATC
>JBGPQJ010000030.1:0-23014 GCA_041488995.1 Anaerolineae bacterium | reverse complement strand
TGATATTCCCGGTTGCACAAGCGCGACTGTGACCGTCACCAACAGCGTACTGGTGACCGCGCTTGACACGGACAGCGCACCCAAATCGGGATTGACGGTGTATGCCTTCGATGGTTCGACCTACACCAACTACAGCAAGACGACCGATGTAAACGGGCATGCGGTTTTCACCCTGCCCACCGGTGGCTACCGCTTCCGGGCTGATTACAATGGCACTCAGTTCTGGAGCGGGACGAGCAATCACTGTGATATTCCCGGTTGCACAAGCGCGACTGTGACCGTCACCAACAGCGTACTGGTGACCGTGCTCGATACTAACGGCACACCCAAAGCCGGTTTGAAAGTGTACGTCTTCAACGGAACGACTTATACCGGGTTCAACGCTACTACGAATGCCAGCGGGCAGGCAGTCTTTACCCTGCCTACCGGCAGCTACCGTTTCCGTGCAGATTACAACGGCACGCAGTTCTGGAGTGGGGCGAGCAACCACTGCGCCGTGCCGGGGTGTGAAAGCGCGCAGGTGACGGTAACCATCCTTATCTTAACCAGTTCATCCAGCCCGACACGATTGTACCAGACCCGCGCATTCCCGCAGACTGGAACAAGTACACCTACGTGCGAAATAATCCGATCAATTACACGGACCCGAGTGGATATCAAGCTGAACCACCATGCTCTCCTGGTTACCGCTATTGTATTATCGAAGATGAATACGAAGGAGCATTCATTGACTTCCAACATTGGCAAGCTGCTAAGAGGATTGCCTTTGCACTCGACGAAAGAATTAGAGAAGCGATTGGTTATCCAAACAAAGTGTTTTCCTTAGAAGATGAAGGCTTTTTCTACGGATTAGGGTACGGCAGAAAGTATGTAGCGAACATTCCAACTGGGTTACATCCCGATACTTTGCGAGACATCAAACTTGGGATATTCATGAATCTTGAATGGCATCTGGAAAGCTTTGAAGCCATAATTCCAAATTGTTACTCTGCCTTAGGTTTACTAAAACGTTGCAGCGCCTTTTCGAATGAAGATCTTCCATCCGATTACCTTGGCTTTATTGCCAACATGAAAGGCTGGAATAGTATCGGTGATGTGGTGAATGCCCTTGGACAAGACCTCGAGTCTCACGGTTCTAATGAAATGCCCGCGAAAAATGCCGGTACATTGTGGGACGCCTTTCGATGCAATTACTTCGGGGATTGCGGGGATGAAAATCCTTACAATACATGTTGGACATCCTTCAAAGTACCATCTGCTAGTGGTAAATTTGCATACCTGCCTTTGCCTTCTAATCTAATTTTCACACCAATTGGCCCTGGCGATTATTGGCAGGAATACGATCGTTGAGACAAGAGGTATTAACATGACCAGAACAAAGATCATCCTTCATAAGATGCCTTATTTGCTACTAGGCTGTCTGCTTATCAGTTCTTGCAGTATTGAAAAAAGTGAAACTATACCACCCACAAATCCCTTCACGAACAATCTGCAGAGCTTGTCCAAAACCAATGTGCCAAAATTGGAAGAGTTAGAGCAGATTACCATTTCTAATCTTGGGGCAATAGCAGGAATCAATTATAGGGTTGCAAAAAATGAACTGTCGGTGGTGAATATGGGCGACGGGAGCTTGGAGACTTGGAGCCTAGATTCTAAATCCCAGCTAGCAGATTTTGATCTGGGCATTATCACGCCTAAGGGATTAGGCTTTGACGGGGTTGGTGATTATCTGATAGGCGCAACCAGGCATGAATTCAGGGATGATAACGGCGATGGGATACCTGTAGAGTACATAGATGATATTAAGGTATGGAATACTCAAACCGGGGACCTGACATTTTGCGCCACACTCTGTAGTGAGCAATCCAATGCAACAAGACCATCACCTTACTTAAGCGCTGGCCTAAGCCCCACCGGCCAGTTAGCTTATGAATATGACAAAATCGGCATGAAGATTGACAATTTTGAGACTAATCAAAGTAAGGATGTTTTCCTCAGTTCTCCCGATTACTATTGGCACTACGTTGGAAGGATTACATTCAATTCAACCGGTGAGAGATACGCCGTGGCATATCAAGAGGGCGCAGTCAGGATTTTCAGTCAGGTACTTAATAAGGGGATCTTGTCACCGGAAATCAGCAGAAATGTTGATAAAGACTTTCAATCAATACCTGCATTGGTTTTTTCACCTGAAGATAAGTGGTTGGCAAGAATACGAGCCGACAAAATCACGATTTGGAGAGTCCTATGGCTTGGGGGTAAACTAAAACATGAATTTGATTTCCCAAATGCAAAGCTTCTGGCATTTGACTACACAGAAGATTTGCTCTTTGTGGGCTCAGATAAAGAAATCACTATTATCAATTTGGCTGACATGTCGACCGTTGCCACCTTATCTACTCCTAACCTCACAGCGTTGACCATCAGTTCTGACAATCGATTGTTAATTTGGGGCGATTCGATGGGTACGATACATGTGTGGGGAATCCCATAATGCGGGTTACCATTAGAGATACAAAGATTGTTATAACAACCAAACTAAAGGGTTGCGACAGGAAATTAGAATACACTTGATTCAGCTTGAGCACTAATCACCTTGATCTTTGCGCAAGAGCTAGTTGGCTCAAACATAATTTACTTCAATCAGGAAACAATAAATATCGTACTGGTTTGCGAACCTATTAGGAATTCGCGCAGTTGAGCCACGATCTCAAGGCGCGATTCCAGGTTCAGCTCAGGTCGTTCCAGTTGATACGCCAGTTCAAGCAGTTGTACTCGTTCGTTCTCGGCAATTGGCGCGCTTGTTTCTTCTTGGGTACCCACCAAATCCAGACGCTTCTCCACCTGGCTCATGGCCTTGTAGTAATCACCCGCCACGGTCTGGTCGTGGACGCGGGCATAGACCATGGTGGTACTCAATTCCTTGTGCCCCAGGAATTTCTGGATGGAGGTCACCCGGCAGCCTGCATTCAGAAGCTGCGTGGCCATCGTGTGACGCAACCGGTGAGGATAGACCTTCACTCCCACCTGTTGCCCGGCTGTCTTGATGCGGCAAGGGATCAGGTCCTTGCATAGAGGCTGGTTGCGGTACAGGAAAACGTGCTCGGTGGGTCCCGGGCCGCGTACCCCAAAGTATTCTCGAATCGCCAGGACAGTGGTGTCGGTCATGAAGACCGTGCGGTCCTTCAAGTTTTTGCTCTTGCGCACGGTGAGCCTTCTCTGCTCCAGATCCAGGTCTTCCAGGCGTAATTCCTCCACCTCGCCGGTGCGCAAGCCACTCTGCCAGAGCAGGTAGAAGGCGGCGCGGTCCAGCAGGGCATCACGCCGCTTACAAAACCCTTCAGCCTGTGCGACGCGCCTCTCGAACTCATCCCGCAGCAGACGTACCTGCTCATCGGTGAGGAATTTTGGCAGGGGATCGTGCTGTTTGAGACCGGGAATACGCAGGAGAGACTGGGGCACGGAATAGCCCTGTTCCTGGAGAAAGCGCAGGAAACCGTGGAACGTGCGCAGGTCGGTGTTGATGGTGGATGTGGAATAGCCCTTGGCGAGGCGCTGATCGATGAAATCCAGCAGGTATTTGCGCCTGACCTCCGCCAGCTCTTTCACGGCGCAAGTCCCGCACAAAAAGCGCCACAACCGCAGATGGACCGACCAGAACGAACGGATGCGGAGTTCCAAGCGCGCCTCCCGCCAGTTACGCTGCTGCACACGCTGGAACCGTTCCAGTTCAATGACCAGCCAGGGCGGCAATCCCTTGGTATTACTTGCAGGTTCATAGTGAGTGACCTTGACCTCGATCTGGCCGCGCTGGTGGCATAGAAAGCGGCGGAACTTGAGCATAGCGCAGCGGCAGACATCCGTCCACTCCGCGCTGAGCTGTTTGGCCTTGAGAAAGTCCAGCCCGCGCTGAAGATCGGCGTCCAGGTCGATCTCGGGATAAGGTTTGAGCGCCAGCCCCAGGATATGACCGGCCATTGGCAGGTAGATGATGCGGATCACAAATGGGCTTGCTCCACCTGCCCGCAGCCATTCGCAATACTGCTCAAGCAAAACGATGTTTTCCGGCGGCCATTCGCAAGTTGGACGCGGTTTGGGGTAATCGGGCGGCAGGTGTTTGTCGCGGGCATAGTGCAGAGCACGATCATACATTTCCGCTGGAGTGCCTGGTTTCCACACGTGTTTCATATCGTCCCCCCCAGATATTGCCAGCTTTCCAGCTTTTGGCAGGCGGCATAATAATCCTCACGGACCTGCTTGTCGTTTGCCAGGATATAGATCTGGGTGGTTTCCAGCCAGCGGTGTCCCATGAGTTTCTGGATGGTGGTCACGGCGGCATCCGCGTTGACCAGGTCGGTGGCGAAGGAATGTCTCAATCGGTGCGCGGTGAGAGTGAGACCGGCCTGCTCGCGATAGACCATCAGCCGTTTGTGAATGGATGTGGTGGACAGGCCTTTATTCTGGTAGCTGAGGAAGACAAAATCACAGGCCGCGGAGGGACGTTCTGCTAGCCATAAGCGCAGGGCTTGTTCGGCCTGGGGTGAGAGATAGACGGAGCGTTCACGCGCACTTTTGCCACATACCACCAGACGCGGGTATGGCTCGTCCAGGTACAGATCAGCCAGCTGCAGCCCGGCGACTTCCGAGATGCGCAATCCGCACCTTAACATCAACAGGAACATGGCGCGATCGCGCGTGGTCCCAATGGCTGCAAAGAACCGCTTCAGGTCCGGTTCCTGAACCGGGCGGGGCAGGCGCTGCGGCTCACGCAGGTGATGGCGGTGCGGCAGGACCGGGCAGACCAGATCGACGTATTCATCCGAGAGGAAGAAATACAGGGACATGACCGCCGCCAACCGGCGATTGATGGTGGTTGCCTTGAATCCCTTCTCACATTGCAAAGCCACGAAGTGATCAATATCTTGAAACGTGACCTCATTGGGCTGACGGTCTCCCACCGCTTCGACGAAGAAGCGCAGGTCATAGCCATAATCCTTCCAGGTGCGCGCCTGGGGATTCCGCCTGCGCATCCAATTGACGAACCGTTCAATATCAGCTAGCATGAGAATACCTCCTGTGAAGTGGAATGTTGGACTGGTATCCTCATTCTACTCTCAGGAGGTTATGATCCCACCCTTCGAGAAGTCGAAGGTGGTTAAGATAAGTGGCCTGCGATAGGCCGATTTTTGACCCGCGATACTTGGGATGGGAATGCCAACAAGCCTATGTCATTCAATAGGTGGGGGTATGTTGAGGGGAATCCGGTAAACTATGCTGATCCAACTGGATTGTGCGAGGACATAAATGGCGATGGGGTTTGCGATCCAGAATATTCAACAACTAAAATAGAATTGATGGGAGAATATTATGCTTCAACCGATTCCCCGAGTGAAGATGAAGAAGCTTATGAAGATATTAGCAATGCATCTCAGAAAAACTTCACGCCTTCAAACAATCCAATGGATTGGATTCAGGCGCTAACTGATACTTGTAATAAAATTCTTTTAGCTTTTAATCCACCTCCGCCTCCCAAAGATAATGTTTTTGTTTATCTGCGTTATGAAGAATTCTCCAATGGGACTTTGGATCAGTTCCAAATCAAAATAGATAATAGATCAAACATCAAGTTACATCTTGCTTTTGTGGAATATCATATAACGTCATATTGTGAAATATGTGAACCCACTTTAGCATATGTCTTGCCAATCAGTGAACCATACCTCATGACCAATAACCCTCATGAAATAAAAAGTGTATTTCTTTCGAAATATATGACGAGCGTTGGGGGTCCTCCATTCAGGTGGTGTAAAGAGATTAAAGTAGCTACCAAAGTGTATGGAAGGTCTTTTTTCGGGAAATGGGATTGGGTAACCCCATCATTAAGTATAAAACAACGCTTCTATGGTATATATGAGGAATATAAAAAGAGATGAAAACCCTAAAATTCTATATGTGCCTTCTTAAAATATCGCTTTTAACCTTGTTACTCATTGGTTGTAGTAATAAGACAAATGAATTAAGAGAGGCAACATTTAGCACCATGTTTCCAAATGTGGAGATGAACTCGCAAGCTAAGTTTTGGATACCAAAAGATAAATTCAAAACGGGCGATAGTGTTGAATTAACTTTAGAGAATATATCCTCTGAAGATATTGTATTTCAGGCTGATCCTTTGATTTTCATTTTTAATGGGAATGAATGGTTGCCAGTTGAAGATGGTCTCCACTTTCCTCAGCCAAGAAAAATAAAGATTCCTCCCAAAAACGAGAGCGATCCTAGCATTTTGCCAATTGTTTGTTGGCCGCAACTTCAAAACCACGACGAAACAGTCATTAGAATAGTAGTTGTGGGAAATATCATTCAGAATGGCAATCCAACGGACAAGCAAGTTGGTGCTTATATCGATATTCCATTAATTCCCTGAGTTTTATTCTTGAATAGGAGCGGGTCTCCGCTCGGCGATGATTTCCTGAACAAGCCAAGTTTTTATCGAAAGGTCTTAACAAACCTCGTCGCGGATCTCCGTGTAGTGTCCCTTTAGTGGCTGACACCGTTTCTCGCTCGGCTTGGGCTCCTGACCCCGCCGAGTTACTCATACCCATCATCAATGGACGAACTTTGCCAAGAAGCAGCCAAGCTCGTCCTTCAAATGGGCCATTCACATCATAAAACGTTTCCCGACCCGCCGAGCCTACCTTCACCCCGTTTCACCATTTGGTGAAACGCTGCTTGACAGCAGGAGTAGAATTTAAGTGAGCGGCGAACCCGCAAAACCCTGTCTCAGAGTCTCCTACGTGGAGTTCACAAGTTCAACTTGTTTGGGACGCCGCTCACTCTTTTCAGGGTCGCCAGGGGTTTCGGCGGGGTCTGCAAGCGGCACCTTGTAGACCGTTGAGCCGTAGGTGATCTTTTCGAGTCGGATGCCCATCTGCTGGAGCTGCTTTCCAGCAAACTCAATACGCTTCATGCCCTGGGAAGTCGCCAGGCGGTTCTTGGAGCCCCAGATCCAGAGACTCCTGCCCACAACTTCGAGATCGGCTTCGCGGTCCAGTTCATGCCTGGTGAGTACGTTCCAGATCACCACCAGCAGTTTTCGGGCAATGGCCGTGGCTGCTTTCTGGTTGTCCATACGGCGGGCAAGTTGTTCGTACTTTTGCTTCCAGAAGGGACTGTTGCCGATCGCATTCCAGGCGGCTTCGATCATCGCATACCGCAATTCACGGCGTCCCTGCTTGGTGATGCCGCCGGTTTTGGTGGTCTCGCCTGAAGAATAGACTCGCACGCCCAGCCCGGCATATCCCACCAGCTTTTTGGCAGATGGGAAACGACCGATCTCACCGATGGCGGCCAGGAGGGTCATGGCGGTGATGAAGCTGATCCCCGGCAGCTGCACCAGGTAGGGAACATCCTTTACCCAGGGTTCCTGGACGCTCAGTTGCGAGATCATCGCTTCGGTTTCTTGAAGTTGCCGGGTTAGCCGTTGAATATCATCACTGATATGGCGGACTCGTAGTTTTTCAACGGCAGGCAGATCGAGTTTATCCCAGTACTCTGGCTCGAAAGCTTCACGTCCTTCCGGCGCGACGATCCGGTATTGCTGATAAACGCCCCGCATCCTGCACTTTGCGGATGACCGCCGATGGATCAGATTGCAGCGATGATAGATCAGGGAACGCAGCTCGCGCACGTGCCTGGGCGGCACCCATACTTCCGGCAGGATATTGGCGGCCAGCAATCTGGCTAATGCAATGGCATCGCGTTTATCGGTCTTTACAAAAGAAGATGCGATCAGCTTGACATGCAGCGGATGGGCAACCACCACGCGCGAGGCATATTGAACTAAAAGGTCGTAGACGACCCAGGAGCAGCTCATCGCTTCGATGACGACTTCATCGTTCTGAGTCAGATGTTTTTGAACCCAGTCTTCCAAATCTGCTGAACTGATCTTATGTGGCCTGACGATCACGTCCTGATGAGTGTTGACCGCGGCGGCGACAATGAAATTCTTGTGGACGTCGAAGCCGAAGAAACGTTGGCTCATGTCAACTCCTTTCATTTTGTTGAGGGCTGGGCGTGTCATTTTGCAGGTGAGATGCGTTCCATACACCAATTCGAGCTTGACCTCAGTGGGTCTTCTCATGCAAGCGTGATTCGGGCGGGCCTCTCAAACACCAGCACGGACTTGGCGATGATCTGCCTTTCCAAAAGCCAAAACGAGAGCACCCAACGCCGCACGTCCCTCGGCGTCCCCGCCCAGCCAGCAATACTCAGGCGAGGATACCATCAAGGACACGCCCCTCAACGGGACTTATTACATCCTAACACCAATGAATATCAGAACAGTTACATTAAGTTAATCTACTTGCGCTCCCGGATGTACTCCCCCCTCACCGGACGGTACCTCACCAGAGATTCCTGGCAGGGAGATTATAACAGACCCCTTTCTCTCAATCGCTGGAATTACGTCGAAGGGAACCCAGTCAATTACACGGATCCATCTGGTTTATGTTGGGTAATTGAAGATAGTGACAAGGATGGGAGATGGTATCCAGATAGTGACTACCGTTGCATAAAAAAGCATAATAAAGTACCACAAGAAGAAGGCCCTGTCTGGAAAGGACCAGATTCATATGGGAGTGTTGTTGATAGTCTCGCTTTTTCCAATTCCGGAAATATAAGAAATACCTCCATTATTTCCAACACCCCCGAACCATTATCTTCATATGCAAATGGATTGGGTGATAGACTCCAGGAAACGGTGAATGGCGTGACCACCACCTTCCTCATGGATTTGAACTCAGGCCTCATCCAGGCTTTAAGTGACGGCACCCATGATTATCTATATGGCAATGGGCGCATTGCGCAAGTGAACGGCTCCAATACCGAATATTTCCTGGGCGACGCGCTCGGCTGCCCTCGCTCGGCGGTGGTTTCCGAACCCCGCCGAGTTTTGACCGAAGGTCTCCACAAGCAAGGATAGGCATGCAACTTCTCCAGCTTCACGGTCCTGCAATGGTCTGTACCAGGGGGACTCCCACAATCACTAAAACAGTGATCACGAACGGCATGAAATAAAAGATGGCGGATATCGCGAAGCACCCCCGTGGGGTCACTTCCAGGCTCGAACCCAGCTTTTCCGCGCGGGTTTCCGCCTGGGGCGATGAACTCATCGGCGAAGGCCGTGGCGTGTCGACTTCAGGAGCCACTGGACCTGCACGCCGCGTCCTACGAATCCCAATTGGATAGCCAGGCTGATCAACCCCGGATGTCTGCTCTCTTCGGATGCGGAGCGTAGCAGCCCGGTGCCGCCTTCCTTCGAGAACAGGGTGCGCACGGCAGTCATGTCGAGCACACCTCGGATCAGGCGGCGCAGAAGCCGGTGCCGCTGCTTTCGGGAGCAGGGCACGCCCTGCGGCCTTTGACCGTTGTCTACCGCTGCCAATCTCGACCATTTGGTCGACATCGACGAAATGATCCTCGATAGCGTGTCCGCTGGTTAAACAAGACTGGAAATACAGGACAATGCCTGGCTTTATGTGTTTAATTAATGAGCCTTTGTTGGCCAGTGCCAAACTTTACGATCATCTACTTCAGGAATGCAACGACCTTCTGTAGGTCCCGGTGCTTCTTATGTGTGGACAGTGCCAGGATTTATGGATATTCTTGAAATATGCCCAAATGCCCATTGCCAAACTATGTGTTCAAAATGATGGGCAGTGCCAATATTTACGAATCCCAATGCCAAACTATCTGGCAAAAATAGGGCATTTGGGCCTCTGTATTGCCAAACTTTGTGGGATACGACACATGTCTTCATGGAAACCGCCCGAGGGTTGACTCAAATTTAGAATCTACCCTCGGGCGGTTAATTTAGCTGCGGCCAAAAAGCTGGACTTGCAGCATGTGATGCTCTCCGGGTTCGAGGATTGTGATTTCATCCAGGGCAATCAAGGGTTTCGTGCGTGTGTCCAGGCTGCGAGATACTGCAAAGACTTCCAACAGAGTCCCACTGTCGTCGTCTGCAGCAATCCGATTGATGGATATTTTGTCGCATTCCTCGCACACGTGGACTAACATCACTTCACCCCGGTGTACGCCTGCATATTTCTTGAGGGTCTTTTTCAGCGAAATCGCATGAGGCACTGGAATTAGCGCTATATCGCTTGTCGAGACTTGAAACCAGGTCGATCCTCTGAATAACTCAAACGTGAAAATTTTCTGTTTCTCTACTTCCGCAGATGAAATGGTACTTCGATGATGGCGCGTGTATAACCGAATTTACGCCGGTTATAGAGAAGGGCAAGCCGCAAAAGGGTAGCGGTCTGGTTATGCAGCAGGTGGTGCCACCAGCGCACAGGGACAAACTCAGGCAACAGCACGGTGGCCAGCTCGCCATCATTATGGCTCTTGTCGGTTTCATCGAGAAAATCCAGCAAGGGACCGATCAGTGAACGGTAAGGTGAGGGGATTACCACCAACGGCACATCCTGTCCCCATTCTTCCCAGGTCTTGCGGACTTTTTCAGTCTGCTCCGGGTTGGTCTCCACGTAAACGGCAGTCACCCGGTTTGAAATGGAACGGGCATAGAGCAGCGCATTGATCACGCCGCGATGTACTCCAGAAATGGGAATGACGATGCGCGGGTCGGGAGGCGGCTTGAGTGAGGGCGGCAGGCCGCTAAGGGTTAATTCCTGAGCGATTTCCCGGTAGTGAAGTTGGATCCTGTGGAAAACGGTGACCAGCAGGGGGATCAGGATAATGACGAACCAGGCACCGTCGCGGAATTTATTGACAGCGATGATGAGCAAGGCGACCAGCGTGGTCATTGCGCCCAGACCATTGATGATAGCTTTGAGTTGCCAATGCCGGCCGCGCTCCCTGAGCCAATGGGCGACCATGCCAGCCTGTGAGAGGGTGAATGCCATGAATGCGCCAATGGCAAAGAGAGGGACCAGCGCGTGGCTGTCTCCCCTGAAAACCACGATCAAGATCCCGGTGAGCAGGGAAAGGATCATGATCCCGTTTGAAAAGACCAGCCGGTCGCCAAGATGGACAAATTGATTGGGCAGGTAGCGGTCTCGGGCCAGCACAGATGAAAGGCGGGGGAAACCGTTAAAACTGGTATTGGCGGCGACGGACAGAATGAGCAGCGTCGCAATCTGCACCAGATAGTACAGCGGACCAGTGTTCAGGATTCGCCGGGCTAATGCAGAAAGGATGGTCTCGTTCGTCCCGGCGACGACAGCAAAATACTGCGTCAGACCTATGGTTCCCGCGAACAGGATGCCCATCAGCACGGCCATGACGATCAATGTCTTCTGGGCGTTGCGCGTGGAGGGCGGTTTGAAAGCCGGGATGCCGTTGCTGATGGCTTCCACCCCCGTCAACGCGGTACAGCCCGAGGCAAAGGTGTGCAGGAGCAGTACCAGAGATACCGGTACGAGAGCGGATGGCGCGGTCGCCGGCAAGTTGCCGGGGCCTTCCAGAACAACGCTGTACAGGCCATAGGCGATCATGACCAGGTAACAGCCGAGGAACAGGTAGACCGGGATTGCCATCAGCGTCCCGGATTCGCGGACCCCGCGCAGGTTGATGAGGGTGATGACGAGAAGGATGACCAGCGAGACAGCCACACGATGATCCCAGAGCAGTGGGAAGGCGGAAGCGATGGCGGCCACCCCGGCTGTCAGGCTGACAGCTGCAGTTAAAATATAATCAATGAGCAGGGCGGCAGCAGCGATCAGTCCCGGGAGACTGCCGAGGTTTTCATGGGCGACGGTGTATGATCCGCCTCCGGAGGGATAGGTAGGGATGGTCTGGTTATAGGACAGTGCGAGGATTGCCAGCAGCCCCACAATGGTCAGCGCGATCGGCCAGGAATAAGCCAACCCGGCCGCGCCGGCTACGACCAGCCCGAGATAAATCTCCTGATTGGCGTAGGCGATGGACGAAAGCGCATCCGGCGAAAATGCCGCCAGCGCGCGGATTTTATTCAGCCGTTCATTTTCCATTTCCCGCGTGGGGAGCGGCGAACCCGTCAATATTTCACGCAGTGCATGCATGAGGACCTGTTGGCCTCTCAATACTAGCCCCGAGTGGCTAAAATGGCAAGCGGTCTCTCTATTTAAAGATGATTAGGCAGATTAGGCAGGAAAAGAAAACCCCTCGCTCCGAGTGGAACGAGGGGCGTCGTGAGCCGGTGTTATTATTCTGTCACGAGTCTATTTGTTCGAAGCGCGTTCAACGCGCGGTTTGGCGATGTTGACTTTGATCACGTTCCCGGCCAGGGAATAGGCGTTGTACATGCTGATGGCCTTGTCCGCCTCAGCTTGATTGGTCATGGTGACAAAGGCAAAGCCTTTGGACAGGCCGCTATCGCGGTCTTTGACCAGTTCCACGGTGGAGACTGTCCCAGCTTGCGCGAACAGGGTGTTGATTTCAGCCTCAGTGGTTGACTTGGCCAGGTTTCCTACATAAATTCTGATATCCATTTTTTACTGCTTTCTCCGGCTCGGCCGGAATAGAAATGGTCGCCAGCCCATAAAAGGGTCAGCGGCCAAGGTACAACACGGATCCGATTATTAAACGACATGATCAGTGTAACACACATTACGCCCGCAAACGGGGCAGTTTGGTTATTCAAAGATGAAGAAAAGTAAAACCCGCCGTGAGGCGGGTTTTACTTAGCCGTTATATTGTTGATCATTTGCCTAAAGAGGCAATTCGACGATCTTAAACCAGTAATCGGTCAAAGTTTGCATGATCTGAACGAGGTTGTCAAAGGTAACCGGTTTGTGGATGACAGAATTGGCTCCCAGGTTATAGGTGCGAAATGTATCCTCCTCGGCCCTCGAAGTGGTCAATATAATGATTGGAATATGGCGGATGCGAGGATCGGATTTAATTTCCTTCAGTGACTCGCGCCCATCCTTCTTAGGCATGTTCAGATCGAGCAAGATCAATCCCGGGTAGGCCAGGTTCCCTGTAACCGCATACTTCCCGCGGTGCAGAAGAAAATCCATCAATTCCTCGCCGTCAACAACGAAATTAACTTGCTGTTCAAAGTGACATTTAGTCAACGCCTCTTTGATCCATTGGCGGTCATCCGGATCGTCTTCAGCAATCAAAATAGCACCGGGTTTTGTGTCAAACGTCATCTTAAATCCCCTCCTTTCGCTTGTTTGATCGGAAGAGTTACAATGAATGTGGCTCCATGTTCTGGCTTGCTTTTGGCGGTGATATCTCCGCCGTGGCGCTCAACGATTCGCCGGCAAATGCTCAGGCCGATGCCGGTGCCCTCATATTCCTGTTGGGTATGCAATCGCTGGAATGGCTGGAAAATCCGATCAAGGTATTTTTCGTCGAAGCCGATTCCATTATCCTTCACAAAAACCTGACACAGACTGTTTGGCTGGCCCGGCATTTCTGGAAGGCGCTTGTTTTCAATGATACGGCTGGATATCTTTATGCGAGGTTTTTTATCCGGTGATCGAAACTTCAGGCCATTCACGATCAAATTCTGGTACAGCTGTCTCATCTGGGTGGCGTCCGCTTCAATCACCGGTAATTCTTCAATGTCCACCCGTCCGCCGGTCTCCTCGAGGCGCACTTCCAGGTCTGCAACCACACTGCGCAATAACTTTTTCAAATCGACCCGGGCAAAAGGTTGAGCCTGGGTCGAAACCCGTGAGAGGCTCAGCAGGTCATTGATCAGAACCTGCGCCCGATCTGCCGCACCGAGCATGCGGTCGAGAAATATGCGTCCTTCATCATTCAGCAATGAACCGCTCTTGGTTTTCAATTGATCGCCGAATGTCTGAATCTTGCGCAATGGTTCCTGGAGATCATGCGATGCCACCGAGGCGAACTGTTCCAATTCCTTGTTACTCCGCTCGAGGGCTTTTCGTTCGATCTGGTAGCCCTCAGCCTGCTTGCGGGCAGTGATGTCTCGTACAATGCCGCGCAAGCCAGCCATTTCACCCATTGGATTCCGGTTGATCAACGCGGTTGTCTCGACAAAACGATTAATGCCTTCCTTGGAACGAATTCTAAACTCAATGCCGTGCACTGCACCACCCAACTGGTAGGCAGCATTGTAGGCTACTCTGACTCGCTCCGAAAACTCCTTGTCAACAAAATACTGAAAATTTGACTCCAGGATTTTATCTTTCGGGGTATCCAAGATATAGACCAACGCGTCATTGACAAACGTATATCTCCCCTCCGTGTCAAGCTCATAATAGCCTTCTTCAATATTGTCCATCAAAGTGCGATATTTCTCCTCGGATTGACGAAGCTCGCTGAATAGGCGGGCATTTTCAATGGCATTGGCTAATTGGTCTGCAAGGATGCGCAGTGCCATCAAATCCAGGTCGGAGAAGGCGCCCATCTGCTTGCTCTGGGCTGTAAATGCACCGATAATTTTCCCACGCGAATGCAAAGGTATGGCAGCTTCCGAGACCGTTTCGGGAAGGAGTGGGTAACGCAAGATGGAATTTTCTTTTGCCACGTCTATTATCATCCGTGGCTCCCCGGATTCCACACATTTCCCAATAAGTGAGTTTGGAGTTAATTCAATGAGTTGACCGAGGTGAAGGGTCTGCTTGCCTGATTCTCCAATACCAGCTTTATGGATAGCCCACCGAGCGCTTTCGTCGGTTAGAAACAAACCAACATAATAGAAATCAAATTTTTCACGGATTAGTTCTACAGCTGTAGTGACCAATGCATCTAGATTGAGAATGGAGCTGGTGGCTCCGGCCAAACTCGCAGCCACTTCCATTTGTAATGAATATCGACCGAGCGTTCTTTGCAATGCGCTGCGGATGCGCTCCTGCTCGTTAAGGATGACAACTTCGCGATTTTGTACAAATCCTTGAAGGACCGCATTATTGTAGTCGTCTATTACTTCAAGTCCGGTTAATAAATCTACTTTTTCCAGGTGTGATTGGAGAAACTGGCGTGTAATTCGGCCAAGACGCATGACGCTCTTATCGCTCAAACCAATCTGACTCAATTGGCTTCCCCTGTTCGAACCCACTGATGATTGTTGGTTCAGTAAATACTTAATTAAAACACTTACTTCATCAGAAGCAATTCCTCCCAGCATTTGCGGCCGCACTTCGAAACGATTAGTAAACATTACAGACTGCAGAGCTTGATGATACATCTTAACAAGATCTGCAGTTTCGTTTTGTACCGCGTATAGAATCTGATTTATGGGAGGAGCAATATCAGGTACAGTTGAGGACTCCATTTTCTCTCGATATAGCCTATCATTTTATAGATTACTTTACCAAATAGACACCATATCCACCACCAGCTTTTCCCCATGCTTGCTTATCTGGTTCGTCCTTGAGGAAAGTCAGGTCGAGGCCATGCCATTCTAGGAATGGAATGTAACCCTTCTCGTCGGCACGCCAGGGTTTCAAAAGCTCCTGAAAACGAGTGAGGTCCCTAACATTTAGTTTGGATCCCATTTGTTCGTAAATCTTCGCTGTTTTTGCAAAGCCTGGGTCGTTTAAGTCCATGTCGGCTCCCTGGCAGAAAAATGCCCAGCAACTTTTTGGACCCGCCCAATCATGGAGAGATTTAGAAGTATGAGCAATATCCTCGTCGGTTAAAAATAGTGCGAGGCCCCACGCGATGATCGCAATATCACGGCTTTCTCCCAGAATCTCCTGAATTTCTGGACGACCTAGAAATTCTTCCGGCTTTCGCGCATCCGCATGGAAGAAATATATATCAGGTGTGTTTTTCAAAATGTCACGAGCATACTCAACGACGACGGGGTCCCAGTCCGAATAGATTACTTTGGTTCCTTTGGGAACTACAGTATGAATATGATCGTTCGTAGGTAACCCTGATGCAAAGTCGACTATTACGTCGTAACCGCGCTTCTCCGTTAGCTCTTTAGCAACATCTTGCAGGCACCATCGCTGCATCCTGAAAGCTTTTGGCATTGTTGGTAGCAAAGTCACCAATTGGTCACCTGCTTTGCGGTCCACCTCGAAATTGTGATTCCCGCCAAGGATATAATCGTAAATACGCCCGGCATTGGGCTTACTGGTGTCAGTGATACTCTCTTGGGGCATGATCTTTTCTCCTTCCTAGTATAATTTTAATTGCGGATATTGAAAACTTTTCGAGCACTTCCTTAATATGTCATAACAAAAAAACAAATCCACTCCCCTTATAGAAAAGTATAGCATGTCCATCAAGGTGCCTGATTTCCAAATTTAAAATTAGCCAGAATTTGGGTAAGGATACGTCTGATTGAAATATATTCAAGACTGTGCCAACTCCTGAGCGAAGCAGTAGATCTCCCATCCTTTAGTTGAGATTATTAATCTATCAGTGGTTGGTATCACGAATAATTCTATCATAAGTTGATTGTAATTTTCAGTATTAAAATTATCTGTTGACATTCTCCTCCTATATTGCTACACTAGAGTTGTCAGACAACTATGAAGCGCTATGCGCGGAATACTGTATACGAACTACTGTGCAGTTCAGTAGACTAATATCTGATAACAATTTTCCAATCACTGCTATGTCCACCCTACTCATCAAAAACGCCTATATTGTTACCATGGACGACCATCAGCGGGAGATTCCCGATGGTGGTCTTTTTATTCGACGCGGCCTCATTGAAAAGGTCGGCTCGATGAGCGAACTTCCCGACACGGCCGATGAGGTCCTCGACCTCAAAAGTCACATCGTTTTGCCCGGGCTGGTCAACACCCACCATCACTTTTATCAAACCCTCACGCGCGCCGTCCCTGCCGCGCAGGATGCCAACCTGTTCAACTGGCTCAAGACCCTCTATCCCATCTGGGCGCGCCTCACCCCCGAAGATATTTTTATTTCGACCCAGACCGCACTGGCAGAACTCGCCCTTTCGGGATGTACCACCGCATCGGATCATCTCTACCTTTTTCCTAACGGATCAAAACTGGACGATGAAATTGCTGCAGCATCCGAGATCGGTGTACGCCTGCAAGCATCGCGCGGCTCGATGAGTCTCGGCGAATCCCAGGGCGGACTCCCGCCCGATTCAGTTGTGGATGCAGAAGATTCCATCCTCAAAGATTCCCAACGTCTCATCGAAAAATATCACGATTCCAAACTCGGCGCGATGGTGCAAATCATACTCGCACCTTGTTCGCCCTTCAGCGTCACCGGCGACCTGATGCGTGAATCCGCCAAACTTGCGCGTGAATATGGCGTGCATCTACATACACATCTCGCCGAAACCGAAGACGAAGAACGATTTTGCCTGCAGAAATTTGGACATCGCCCTGTCGATTACATGCAGGAAGTGGGTTGGGTGGGTTCTGACGTTTGGTTTGCGCACGCAGTCTGGGTCAATGACGAAGAGATCAAGGTTTTCGCTGAACACAATTGCGGCGTGGCGCACTGTCCCACCTCCAATATGCGCCTGGCTTCGGGCATCGCTCCGATCAAAGGTTATCTCGCTGCCGGCGTCAACGTTGGCCTCGGCGTGGACGGTTCTGCTTCCAATGACAGTTCTCATCTATTAGCCGAAGTCCGTCAAGCCATGCTGCTGGCCAGGCTCCGAGAAGGAATCACAGGATTTTCCCTCTCCTCCAGCCCCTCTCCTTCAGGGAGAGGGGAAGGGGTGAGGGCATTAATGACCGCACGCGAAGCCCTCCGGCTCGGAACGCGTGGCGGGGCGGATGTCCTGGGTCGCACGGATATTGGCAGCCTGGAGAGCGGAAAATGCGCGGATTTCACCGCGATTAACTTGAACCGGCTGGATTACGCCGGGGCGCTGCATGACCCTGTCTCTGCCGTGGTGTTCTGCCAGCCCCGCAGAGTGGATTACACCGTTGTCGGTGGCAAGTTCGTTGTCAAACAAGGTCAGCTCGTCAGCGTAGATGAAGTCGAACTCGTCACGCGTCACAATAAAGCGGCGAAAAGACTTGTAAACGGATAAACAACATAACATCCAGTAGTTTTATGGCAACCATTCTCAACATTCTGTTGGTTATTTTCTTCGGTTGGCCGGCGATCATTGTCGCTGCGGTTCTGGCAGCGATTGGGCTGTACAAAACCAGGTATCGCCTGCTTATCGTGGCAGCCATCGTGGCGTTTGCGCCTTTCTGGTTCCTGAGCGGTTTTCCGATGGTGGGCTCGCCAATCTTCCTGACACCACTCCTGTTGTTTAGCGCGGCATTTGCCATGTATCGTCGCCACGAAATGATCGCCTGGCTGCTCGGGATCCCATTTTATCTGGTGGTGATTTTGCTCCTTTTTGCAGTGCTGACTCATTAGCCATGACCGCCCTCGTCGTATTTTCCGGCTTGCCTGGTACGGGCAAAAGTACACTCGCGGATCGCCTCGCACGTGAACTGAGCTGGCCGCTGTTGCGCATAGACGATGTTGCGGGGGTTGTCCCGCCCGATGCGGATTTCCGCTTTTGGGATGAGAAGATCCTGCTCCTGTTGTCCAATACCGAGGCGCAACTGGAATTGGGCGTAAGTGTGATTGCCGATTCAGTCTTCATGGGCACCGACCGACTGCATGCGCAGGAAATTGCCAGCAAATATGGTGCCACTTTTCGACCGGTATATTGCTTTGTTTCGGACGAGTCAGTCTGGGAAAAGCGCGTCACGGAACGCTTCGAAGGGTTGAACAATGACGTCGTTGCCACATGGGAACACATCCAGCATCAGCGCCAGTGGTTTGCTCCCTGGCAGAATGGCACCGCCTTGTTCGTGGATGCCCTTAACCCGATTGAACAGAATTATGCAAAGGTAATGGAATTTGTCACCAGTCAGAATGTCGAATTGAAGCTATTAGAAATGCCGGCTACGCCACTTCAAAAAGGAAGTTACCATGCTTAGTCAGACCCTGGTCAACGTTGCAATGGGGCGGGCACCCGCCGATCTGGTCATCAAGAATGGGCAGTGGGTCTGCGTCCAGTCTGGGGAGATCATCCCGCATACCGATGTTGCCATTGTCGAAGAGCATATTGCCTATGTGGGTGAAGACGCTGCTCACACGATCGGAAAAACTACAGAGATAATCGATGCGGATGGCAGCTATCTCGTCCCCGGCCTGCTGGATGCGCACATGCATGTCGAATCAGGTATGGTGACAGTCAGCGAGTTCGTGCGCGCTGTCGTCCCGCATGGCACGACCGGCATTTTCATCGACCCGCACGAAATCGCCAACGTGTTCGGTTTGAAGGGCGTCAAGCTGATGGTGGACGAGGCTGCCCGGCAGCCCATCCACGTTTACGTGCAGATGCCGTCGTGCGTGCCATCCGCGCCGGGACTGGAAACGCCCGGAGCCGCCATCAGTCCCGAGGATGTGACCGAAGCCATGACCTGGCCGGGCATCATTGGCCTGGGCGAGATGATGAATTTCCCCGGCGCCATCGCCAGCGAAGAGAAGATGCATGCTGAACTGCGCGCCACGCGCCAGGCGGGCAAGGTCATCGGGGGTCACTATCCCTCGCCCGATCTTGGCCTGCCCTTCCATGGTTACATGGCGTGCGGGATTGAAGACGACCACGAAGGCACACGCATCGAGGACGCCATCGCCCGTGCCCGGCAGGGCATGAAGGTCATGCTGCGTCATGGTTCCGCCTGGCACGACGTCGCAGCGCAAGTCGCTGCCATCACGGCGCAAGGGCTCGACTCGCGTCACTTCCTGCTCTGCACCGACGACAGCCACGCCGAGACCCTCCGCACCGGTCACATGAACCAGGTGGTGCGCGTCGCCATTGAGGCCGGCGTGCCGCCAATCACCGCCATCCAGATGGCAACTCTCAACACTGCTGAGCATTTCGGAGTGGCGCGCGAGATGGGCAGCATTGCTCCCTGCCGTTCAGCCGACATTCTCCTGGTCGACGATTTGAGCGATTTCAAAGCGCGGACCGTCATTGCCAGGGGGACTGTGGTTGCCCGAGCCGGAGAGCTTCTCATCCCGATCCCGCCTTACCCGTACCCGGTCTGGGCGACGAACAGTGTACGTCTCCCTCGCAGGCTGACAGCCCAGGATTTTTCCCTGAAGGCTTCAGGACGCATTGGGAAGGTGACTGCCAATGTCATCGGTATTATTGAAAATCAAGCCCCGACCCGCCACCTGCATATGGAAGTCTCCGTCACTCATGGGGAGTTGCCCGCTGACATCAACCGCGACCTGGCCAAGATTGCGCTGGTTGAACGCCACCATGGGACAGGCGACATTCAGGTGGCATTCGTCTCCGGCTTCGGATTCAGCGTTCCCTGTGCCGTGGCCTCCACGGTGGCTCATGATTCCCACCAACTGCTCATTGTCGGCACGGATGAGTCCTGCATGGCAATGGCTGCCAACCGACTCGCTGAAACGGGCGGCGGGCAGGTGGTGGTCAAGGAGGGCGGGATCATCGGCGAAGTGCAGCTTCCGATAGCCGGACTGATGTCCAACGAACGCGCGGACGTGGTTGCCCGCAAAGTCGCTTCCGTGCTGGATGGTTTCAAAGCCTGCGGGTGCAACCTGAACAATCCCAACATGCAGCTCTCCCTGCTTGCCCTGGTCGTCATCCCCGAATTGCGCATTTCTGACAAAGGGCTGGTGGATGTGACGCGGTTCGAAATTATTCCAGTGGTTGAATAACGATCACTGCGCGCAAGCACCAGTTAGCGTGGTACTGCCATTGGATTGAACACAAAAAACGGAGTCTTTATGCCCCACTTTCCCTTCCAACGTCTGCAAGCCGATCTCGCCGACCTGATTGCCAGAACACCGGCGGGTTTCCGCCTGCCTTCCGAACCGATTCTCGCCAAACAGCTTGGTGTCAGCCGCGCCACTCTGCGCGAAGCCATGCGCACTTTTGAAACGCAGGGGCTCATCCGCCGGCGGCAGGGCGCCGGAACGTTTGTCGTCGGGAGAATCCCCGTCATCGAAAGCGGGCTCGAAGTGCTCGAGAGCCTGCAGACCATGGCTGCGCGCATCAACCTTGATGTAACCCCCGGCGAGATCGTGATCACTGAATTCATGGCGGATGCTGAACATGCAGTCGCCATGAAGGTGTCTGTCGGCAGGCAATTGGTGCGTGTGTCGCGTGTCATGCGCGCTGATTCACGCCCGGTCGCCTACCTGGTAGATACATTACCCGAGGATATCCTGCACCCGGTGGAATTAACCGCCAAATTCAACGGGTCGGTGCTTGATTACCTGCTGCAGCGTGGCGATCCCTTGACAGTGAGCCGGGCGGATATCGGTGCGATTGGCGCTACAGCGGATGTGGCAAAAATGCTGGAAATCCAGCGCGGCGATGTGCTGTTGCAGATCGTCGCCAAACTCTATTCCAGCTCCGGCAAGATCGTGGATTACTCGTTCAGTTATTTCCTGCCCGGTTACTTCAAATTCCATGTAGTGCGGCGGGTGGGTGGGGCATGAGTTTGCCTCAGAGCCACAGAGATGTTGTTATGCTCCAGCATGACCTTCATGTGGAGGGTTTCAGGAAAATTTATGGATAAGGTGAAAGAAATTCAATCCCTCGTCAGCCAGCATCGTGAGGACATTATCCAGTTCATGCGGGAGATCTGCGGCATTCCCAGTATGGACGGTCAACTCAAGGGTGTGGGGGATCGCATCATCGTCGAGATGAACAAGCTCGGTTTTGATGAAGCCCGTTTCGACAAGATGGGCAACGTGGTCGGGCGCATTGGAAATGGCAAGCGGGTCATCGTCTATGACTCGCACATTGATACCGTAGGGGTGGGCGACCCCTCCACCTGGGGCTGGGACCCCTTCAAGGGCAAGGTCGAGAATGGCATCCTTTACGCCCGCGGCGCATGCGACGAGAAGAATTCCACTCCCGGCATGGTCTATGGACTTGCCTTCGCCCGCGACCTGGGCTTGCTTGACGGTTATACCGCTTATTATTTCGGGAATATGGAAGAGTGGTGTGACGGTATCGCTCCGAATACCTTTGTTGAAGTGGACCCCGGGGTAAAGCCCGATTTTGTGGTCATCGGCGAGCCGACCAAGATGAACGTCTACCGCGGTCACAAGGGTCGTGTGGAACTCAAGATCACCGCCAGCGGCAAGTCGGCTCATGCGGCCTCGCACCATCTGGGTGACAATGCACTCTACAAGATGTTGTCGGTCGTCTCGGGCATCCGCGATCTGGATGCCCACCTGCCCACGCATCCATTTCTGGGCAAGGCGACTGTCGTCGTGACCGATGCCAGCATCAGCACCGCCTCCATCAATGCGGTTCCTGATGGCTTCACCATTTACATCGACCGGCGCATGACATTCGGCGAGACCAAGCAGGAGGCTGTTCAGCAGATCCGTGACCTGATCCCCGGTTACCTGCGGCGTCAGGTCAAGGTGGAGGAGCTGTTCTACGATGAACCCAGTTACACCGGTTTCGTCTTCCCGGTGGACAAGTATTTTCCGGCATGGGCGATGGACGAGAATCATCCAATTGTCTCCGCCGGGCTGGCGACCCGCAAGTTGATCGGTTTTCCCGATGCGCCAAGCGGCAAGTGGAATTTCTCCACGAATGGCATTTACTGGGCTGGCAAGGCGAAGATTCCGTCGATCGGATTCGGCTCCGGGGACGAGGAGTTCGCCCACACTTCCCTCGAACAGGTCCCGCTCGATGAAGTTGTCAAAGCCACAGAGTTCTATGCGTTGTTCCCGCAGGTGTTGGAAGAACAACTCAAGTAATTGCTCCCGCCAGAGGAGATTTCAGAGCAGGAGGAATCATTGTCAACTATTAATTCCAAGGAGGCATCAGATGCGTAGTTTCAATGGTCGTGACATATTATCGTTGAAAGAGTTCGAGCGTAATGAGTTCTTCCATTTGTTCGAAGTCGCCAATAAGATGGAGCCGATCGCCCGCTCCCGTCGCAACGTGGACATGCTCAAGGAGAAGACACTGGTCACCGCGTTCTATCAACCGTCCACCCGCACCCGCCTGGCACATGAAGCAGCCATGCACCGCCTCGGCGGGCATGTGGTCGGGTTTGCCGATCCCAAGATGACC
>JBGPQJ010000029.1:0-23285 GCA_041488995.1 Anaerolineae bacterium | reverse complement strand
CTGCTGGAAACCGAACGGCAATGGAATATCCACATGCATGAGTTGTGCCTGCCCTTTTCCACTGGGGTGGATATAAAGGAGAACCAGGTGACCTTATGGGTGACGGACCAGGCCTTGCTTGAATCGAGTCTGCAAAAAGCCAACCTCCAGCTTCCGGATTACGTCAAAGTGGAAGTGATCTTTGACCCGCTCACAGTGAAAGCTCCTGAAAATCTAACTCTTCCAGCAAAGGTCTACTTTCCCAAGCTGAGGGCACAAAGCTCATCCTATATGGCGGCTTTGATGATAGGTACCCTGGTGGAGGAAGACGGCTGCCTGCGGGTCAACGCCCAGTGGGGAGGCGAAAAGCCGCTCATCATCTGGCAGACGAATTATTTCCTTAACGATAACAACGGCACCCTCGAGGTCCTGGACTCAAATGGTGCCGTCCTGGCACGAGTGGGGGAGGAGGTCAGCTTGGGTGGAGGCGGAGTGCCGGGAGGTCCGGAGTTGGACTGCCAGTTGCTCGAGCCCATTCCTCCGCAATGCCAGGGATCCTATTTTCTGATGGGTTCTATAGAGAAGTAGAACAATCCCGCAAATCCACTCTTCACTCCTGTGGAGATCACAAGCGTAACCCAGCAAGGAGGTATCCCGTGATCATTCCTCCGCGACAACCCCTTTTTTTACGAATATTCAGCCTGATCCTCCTGTTTGTCATGATCAGCTTGCTGGTTCCATCGCCGGTTCGGGCCGATGTGGGGCCGCAGCCGATTCTTCCGGGGGGGAGCAATATCCAGCCGGGGGAGCAAACGCCAATCCAGATGGCGGCGGAAGTCGTCACAATGAATGTGCGGCAGGCGACCGAAGCCGATAACGCGCTGGTTAAATTAAACCCGAAGTGGTACGGATACAATCTCAGCCCCGTCTGGTTCCAGGCCATTGCCGATGTGGAAGCTGATTTTACGATGAAGAACCCGACCGGTAAAGCGGTGAGCATGACCGTCTGGTTCCCGCTGGCCTCCGCCCTGGAAAATGTTGGTTGGGGTCTCAGACCCAGCGAGATTGTGCCGCGCATTGAAAGCTTTAAGGTCAGCGTGGACGGCAACCCGGTGGACTATGCGGTTAGCGAGTTACCCAACCCGAAAGGCGAGGACAAACCTCTCCTGCCCTGGGCGAGCTTTCCGGTGACCTTCCCGGCCGGGGAAGAAACGGCCATTCATGTGTGCTACAGTGTGCCGCTTCAGCCTTCCACGACGGGGAGCGAAATGGCGTTGTACTATATCTTCCAAACCGGGGCAGGCTGGGCTGGACCGATCGGGCAGGCTGAACTGATCCTGAACCTGCCTTATCCGGCTTCAGCGGGAACTCTGGCATTCCCCAGCCACCTGTCTCTCCCGCCCATGTACGTGCCGAACCCGGCAGAGTTGCCTCCCGGCGTTGTGCTAAAGGGTAACCAGGCGCGCTGGACGAGGAAGAACTTTGAGCCAGGTCCGGAGGATGATTTTGCCGCCTGGCTGCTCCGGCTCGATAGATGGCAGGAGCTGGAAACCGCCCGCGCAGCGGTGAAGGTAAATCCCAGGGATGGTCAGTCCTGGTTGAACCTGGCTTCCCTCTATTTATCCATGTCGATTACCACCAACATCAATAACCCCAAAGTATTCAGCCCCAGTTATATCCCCCTGGGAATCGAAGCCTATCGGAAAGCTGTTGACCTGCTGCCGGAACATCCTGCTCCACACGTCGGCCTGGCGCTGCTCACCCTGGCATCTTATTGGAAGGATGATCGTGTGTCCCTAAAAGTGATCCAATTCGCACAGGACGAATATCAAATTGCCAAAGAGCTGGATGCAAAGAATCCCTCCCTGGCGGTGGAAGATGGCATTTCAGGCGAAATGATATATTTGTTGGAAGATGCCATCAATGCCTATTACTACAATGATGCCACCGCAACGGTGGACGCGGCCACCCGGGCTGTAGAAAGGGCTGCATATGACGCCACACGGACCGCCGAAGCGACACTTAACTATGCCACGATTACTGCGTGGGCCATTGACAAGGCGACCAGCATGGCATTATTTGAAACCGACATGGCCTGCTGGGCCGCCGCTGGAGCAGGGTGCACTGCCACCCCCTCCCCAACCGCCACGCTTACCCCTAATCCCACCCTTGCTGCGACGCCTGTCCTCCCAACAATACCTCCACCGGTCACCCCGACCCCAATCGCAGAGATGAAAGGACAGAGTCAAGACATCATCGTGGCAGCCGGTGTTCTCGGCCTGGTAGTCGTGATATACCTGGCATCGAAAAGATTGCGGAAGATTGGAGAAAAGCAGGAGTGATGCTCGCAGGACGCTGAAGGGAATAAAGCCTCCAGCCAGACAGCATTGCCGGGAAGAAAATCCCTCAGATTGAATCCGTCTGGTGTACTTGCCGTATAATGATTAAGAATTATTCAGGTCTTGCAGCAATCAAATGGGTATTGTAAGATGGAACTATATCAATGGCTGCCATTCCCCAAAGCCTCGCGCCTTTTTTCCAGGAATACCGACTGAGCGATCTCGACCCCGAGCACGCGGCTGCGACTATCATTGAGCGCACGCTGCAGTTCGGCAACCGGGAAGAGATCCGCTGGCTGTTTGGACGCTATCTGCGCAAACAGATTTTGGACTGGCTGCGCGAGTCCGGGCCGGAACGCCTGCCGGAGCCGCATCTCACCTTCTGGAAATTCCTGCTGGATGTGTGACGATGCGTGAGATTTTCTGGCAGACGGTCACCCCCAGGATGCGCCAGATCATTTCCGCGTTTTCGCAGACGGACATCGGCAAACGGTTCTATCTCGCCGGTGGCACAGCGCTGGCGCTGCAGCTCGGACATCGCCGGTCAGCAGACCTGGACTATTTTTCACCCACGGAAGACATCCCGTCCATCAAAGAACCTTTGCAGCAGTCTCTCGGCGGCTTTGCACCTATCATGGCGGATTCGTCGTGGGGCAACCTGGTTTTCGTCGCGGATGGGATACGTACCGGCTTCTATGGATACGGGTATGACCTTGTTGAACCCCTGGTCAATATTGAAGGGATAAGGCTTGCCAGTGTCGCTGACATCGCCTTGATGAAACTGGACGCGCTGCTTGTCCGTGCCGGCCGCAAGGATTTTTACGACCTGTATGCCATCTGCCAGTGCAGACCTCTGCGAGACTTGTTGCATCTGGCGCCGCAGAAATATCCCGGTGTTCGCGACTTTGAGACTCAGGTGGTGAAGCGGCTGGTCTACTTCGAACGTGCCGAGCAGGATGAACCGCCCGATATGCTTGAGCCGCTGGAATGGGAGGCGGTCAAGGCGTTCTTTCGCCAGCAGGCGGCTGACATCGGCAGCGACTGGCTGAAGTAAAAATTCAAAATGGGTTAACCCCACACTTAGATTTTTATATCAAGTGCCTCAGATTGAATCCGTCTGGGGCACTTGCCGTATAATGATTAAGACATAATTGGGTTTTGCAGCCTGCTCTGTATTGTCCTCAAGGAGAGCATCATGACCAAGTCCATTGAGATCCTTCGCGAAGGTAGCGGCGAGCTGCTCGGGTGGCACGACCCGGACGAGAACCGCGCCTGGATCCGCGACCACAAGCCGCGTGGCCTGATCGACAAGCGGATGAGCGTCACGGAGGCGGTGACGAAATTCGTGCGCGACGGCGACTATATCGCGTTCGGCGGCTTCGGGCACATCCGTATCCCGATGAGCGCGGTCTATGAGATCATTCGCCAGGAACGGCGCGACCTGGCGGTCGCCGGCAAAACGGCGGTGCATGACATCGACCTGCTGATCGGCGCGGGCTGTGTCAGCCGGGTCGAATGCGCCTACGCTTTCGGTCATGAGCTGCGCGGACTTTCGCCTGCCGGCCGCCGCGCCGTGGAGAGCGGCCAGGTGAGGGTGGTCGCCGAGCTCTCGAACGCCAGCTACCAATGGCGCTTCCTGGCGGGCATGATGGGTATCCCCTTTATCCCTGTGCGCAACCTGGCCGGCACCGACACCTTCGAAAAGAGCTCCGCCAAACAGGTGCGCGATCCTTGGAGCGGCAAGATCGTCACCCTGCTGCCGGCGGCCTACCCCGATGTGGCGCTGTTCCACGTGCCGCGCTGCGATAAATATGGCAACACCCAGATCGACGGCATCCTGATGGAGGACTTCGAACTGGCGCGTGCCGCCCGGCGGGTGATCGTCACGACCGAGCAGATCATCGATGAAGAGGAGACCCGCCGCGACCCGCGCCAGACCGCCATCCCCTTCTATGTGGTGGACGCGGTGTGCGAGGTGCCCTTTGGGGCGCACCCCACCCAGATGCCTTACCTTTACTATTTCGACGAACAGCATATCCGCGGCTGGCTGGCGCAATCCGCGACGGAGGCGGGCGTGAAGGAATACTTTGACCGCTATGTCTTTGGCGTGGCTGACTTCAACGAATACCTTGAGCGGATCGGCGGCCTGCGGCTCCTGACCCGCCTCAGGCAGATCGAGCGGCTGCAGGCGCCGCTGATGGATGCGGACTCCAGCGAGGGGAGGGGATGACCATGCGCAAAGTTGATCCAGTCCCTCCTTCCCATGCAGGATACAACCTGGCGGAGCTGCTGTGCTGTGTGGCCTCCCGGCTTCTGGAGGACAACCGGTCAGTCTTTGTGGGCACCGGCCTGCCGATGCTGGCTTCGATGCTTGCCCAGCGCAAGTCCGCCCCGCGCATGCTGATCATCTTCGAGGCCGGCGGGGTCGGCCCGCAGGTGCCGGTGCTGCCCATTTCGGTGGGCGATTCGCGCACCTTTTACCGGGCGGTGGCAGCCAGCTCGATGCACGACGTGATGTCTGCCGCCCAGGCTGGTTATATCGATTACGGGTTCCTGGGTGCGGCCGCCATGGACGCCTATGGAAATATAAATACGACGGTGATCGGCGATTGGGCGCATCCCAAAGCGCGCCTGCCCGGCTCGGGAGGCGGCAACGATATCGGCTCGTTCTGCTGGCGAGCCATGTACATCATGCGCAGCCAGAGCAAACGCACCTTCATGAAGAAGCTAGACTTCGTCACCACCCCTGGCTGGCTGGGAGGTCCCGGTCAGCGCGAGCAGGCGGGCCTGCCCGCCGGTGGGGGACCCTACCGGGTCATCACCCAGCTGGGAGTTTACGGTTTCGACGAGGACACCAAACGGCTCACGCTGTTGAGTCTGCACCCCGGGGTCACGGTGGAGGAAGTGCAGGCCAACAGTGACTTTGAGATCTTGGTCCCCGGCGAGGTGCCCGTCACAGAGGCGCCTGCGGCTGACGAGCTGCGCATCCTGCACGAGATCGACCCGACCGGGCTTGTGCTCGGCAAGTAGCCCTCCGCTCGGTTTATATTTGAGTGCTTCGGACAATCCCTGTTCGGGCACACGCTGTATAATGAATTCGCCGAAACCGCTTATTTCGGAGGTGTGGATTGGTAAGAAAGCAAAAGGGCAACAGGAAAAAGCGTCCCATCGCAGTAACCGTCATTGCGTCGGCTATTGTCGTGCTGTTCATTGTCCGCCTGTATCAGGTTTTCAAACCTTTATTCGATATGGGCGTGTTCCAACTCGGTATGATTGGTCCCCTCTACGACAGCGGGGGATTGACTGAGATGGGACGGGCACTCCTCGACAGCGTTTTCTATTTCATACTTGCCATCGGGCTTGTGATCGTGCTGATCGGCTTTCTGCGCATGCGCCGCTGGAGCTGGGTCGTCTTGATGAGCTGGGTCGGCTTCTCGATGGTGGTCGGCCTGGTGGATTACTTCTACTTCGAGCAGCCCAATTACGCCATTATGGCCTCGGATGTGGTCATTGCCTTTGCGCTTAGCCAGGCGGAAGTGCAGCGCATCTTTGGCATAAGGATGGATATCGGTGAGTCCCTCCTCTGATCGTCCCACAGTCCCTCTCGGCACTTCCGACATGGACTTGCTGCGCAAGTTTGAGCCGGTCGTACGCTTTACCAAAGGCGAACAATTCTATCCCACCGATGTGGAGCGTTATGTGGCCGAGTGCAGCCTGTGGGCGCATTACCCCGACGGGCGTGAGGAAATCATCGTCCGGCAGGGCGAGCTGACGCTCGAAAACCTGGTTCAGCAGCGCCCGGCGGTGTTTGGCACCGTGCGTTTCCTGCGCTTCATCGAAACGCTCACGCTTTCGGAAGCCGCCCAGGCGCTGTCGGATCAATCCCGGTTGCGCCGCAGGCTGCGCAATTATTTCCAGGCCGGCATGGGGCGCCTGGCGCGCGGCGGGTTCCTGCCGCGCTTGGCCGATGCGCTTTTCTCCCTCTCCTTCCTGCTGCGCGGAAAGGTGTCTTCAGCCACTGCCGCGGCTGCCGAACTTGCCTATCACCGCATGCATGATGACGATGAAAAATATGTCTATTACGGACGCGTCATCCGCCAGAACGGCTGGACGGTGCTGCAATACTGGTACTTTTACTGCTACAACAGCTGGCGCTCCGGCTTCCACGGCGTCAACGACCACGAGTCCGACTGGGAAATGACCTGTCTCTACCTCTTCGAAGAGGAGGGGCAGCTTGTGCCGGAGTGGGCGGCGTACGCCTCGCATGATTTCCATGGGGAAGACCTGCGCCGCCGCTGGGATGATGTCGACGAACTCGACTTTATGGAGGGTCACCCGGTCATCTACGCAGGCGCCGGGTCGCACGCCTCCTACTTCCGCCCCGGCGAATACCAGGCGGAGGTTACCCTGCCGCTGCCGGGCTGGTTTTCCGGGCTGATGAGGGCGTGGAACAAATTCTGGACTGAAATACTGGACCAGCCAGCGGGGAATCCATTCCGCATCCCGTTTGTGGATTATGCCCGCGGCAATGGCTCGCGCGTTGGCCACGGGCAATCCCACGCCTGGTCCCCGGTGCTGGTGGATGAATCCACCCCGTGGGTGAGCCAGTATCGCGGGTTGTGGGGTCTGTTCGCCCGCGATCCCATTTCCGGTGAGAATGCCCCGGCGGGACCCATGTACAACCGCGACGGTTCGCCGCGCGGCTCATGGTACGATCCGCTCGGGTTTGCCGGGCTGGATAAAGTTCCGCCGCCTCCACAGGCGCTGGGATATCTCCAGAAGAATTGCGATGAGATCACTGCCCGCCAGAATGAACTTGAAAATCTGATCCCCATGAAAGCGGGTGACCTGCAGGTGCTGGGCATTAAGCTCAAAGGCATGGAAGGCAACCCGCATCTGGCAAAACAATACGCAGCACTGGAAAAGAAAATTAATGCGCTGGCGGAAGAGGTAAAAAACCTGCGCCGCGAACGCCTCGAGAACGGGGCGCTCCTGCAGGGGTTAAACCAGCGCCTTGAACGGATGAAAGCGGGTGTGCAGGACGATCCCCGCGCGCATATCCGCCACCTGGCTGAGCCCGTCCGGGCAGCGCGGGTGCGCTTTGATCGCGCTGCCGAGACCTGGGCGGCGATCAGCCTGAGCCTGATGTTGTTCGCCGTGGCGGGCTTGATTTTCTTTGCTCCCAACTTCATCTGGGCCGGCCTGGTGATCATTATGATTCTGTTCGTCCTGGCTGAATCCATCCTGCGAGGTGCCTTCATCGAGACGATGGCGCGCATCACCTTGATCCTGGCGCTGATCAGCGCGCTCATCCTGTTTATCCACTTCTGGGAATATATTGTGGTCGGCGGGCTGGTTGCGATGGGGGTTTTCCTGATGCTCCAGCGACTGCGCGAACTGACGGGCTAATAATCCCAGCATAAGGCAATCTCTGATCTCTCCCAAAGAACGTGAGGTAAATAGGTATGAAGTTACAGACATTTAAGATTCCGGCGGTGTTATTTTTCTGCATTCTTTCGACACTAGTCTTATTCGCCGGATTCTTTAAAAACTTCTGGCGGGTAGCGGGCCAAGAATGGTTTAGCAATTTCGAGCTCGATACCGAAAGCCTCATTTTGGGGAGGATGGTCGAATCGCGCCAAGCGGGGATTTTCTCCATGGGTGGTCTTCCCGGTTCGGGAAGTCTCAGCGACGTCCCCTTGCTACAATATACCAACGACCCCTCATTCCAATATCTCTCTTATTACAACGGGACAAAATTTGAATCATTTTTGCCGTATGAATCACAGATCGGCGGCCAGGGAATGTTTTTCAGCCTGCTCGATAAAATCATGCCCCTCCCGTATCGGCTGAAATTGGGATCCTTCCATGCTTTTACCGCCCTTCTTTCGACGATCGCCCTCACCGTCATCATCCTATGGTTCTATCTGGAATTCGGATCATCCGTTGGACTGACCCTTTTTATCTCGACAGTATTCTCGCCATGGCTGGTTGTATTCGGGAAAAATCTCTGGTTCTCGCTATGGGCTTTTTTCCTCCCGATGATTGTCATGATGTATTTTCTTAGAAAGTTCAAATTATCAACCAATCGCCAACTATTATTATTTGGGCTCCTGGTCTTCCTCGGCATTCTTGCTAAATGCATATTCAACGGCTACGAATACATCACGACCACATTAATAATGACGGTGGTCCCCTTCATCTTCTATTCGATCTCGAATCGGGTCAGCTTCCGCAAGTTTTTGATTGGCTCACTCACGGCAGCATTTAGCTCGCTGATGGCCATCCTAATGAGCTTCATCATCCTTTGCATACAAATCGCCTCTGTCGAAGGCAGTTTCCAGAAAGGTATTGACCACATTCTTTTTTCCCTTGAAAAGCGGTCCTATGCGGATGTCAATTACCTGCCCGCCGAATATGCTGCGAGCCTGAATGCTAATCCGGTCGAAGTGGTAAGCACATACTTGAACGGTACATTCATGGATTTCAATAACTATCTCCCCACTCTAAATTCCAACCTTTCCCGAAATTTCTTCAGGATTCGCTACTGGTATCTGATTATCTTGTTTGGGATAATGTCCGCCCTTGTGATCTTGACCAAATCACGAAAACGACTGACCGATGAAGAACGGCGGAGAAAGAATGCCTTGGTCGCGGCGACATGGTTTTCGATCCTGGCGCCTTTATCCTGGTTCATCATTTTCAAGGCGCATTCCTACATTCACACCCAGATGAATTTTGTCGTCTGGCAAATGCCCTTTACTCTTTTCGGGTTTGCCGTCTGTGGTCTCTTCGTAAAGACTCTTATATCAAACTTCATGCGGCCGCCTCAGCAGCCTGCCAGCGCGATGAAGTAAAGGCGCGTCAGGAAAGTCAGCGCACCGATGGCCGCCATGACCGCCAGATGTTGGCTGTCATCGCTTTTCACTCCACAACCCGACGATAATCCCCGCCAGTGCGGCTGTCAGCAGGCTGAGTTTGTAGGGCAGGCCGGCGGCGAGAAGGGCGACCGCCCCGGCGGTCAGCGCAGCCAGCAGGCTGGGACGGTCCTTGATCAGCGGAACGACGAGTGCGATGAACGTCAGTGCCAGAGTGAAATCGAGGCCCCGGCTGGCCGGGATCTGGGCAGCGATCAGCCTGAGCCTGATGTTGTTCGCCGTGGCGGGTTTGATTTTCTTTGCTCCCAACTTCATCTGGGCCGGCCTGGTGATCATTATGATCCTGTTCGTCCTGGCCGAATCCATCCTGCGGGGTGCCTTCATCGAGACGATTGCGCGCATCACTTTGATCCTGGCGATGATCAGCGCACTCATCCTGTTTTTTCATTTTGGAAATTCATCATGCTTGGCGCGCTGGCTGCGATGGGGGTTTTCCTGATGCTCCAGCGACTGCGCGAACTGACGGGATAGGGAAAACATGAGGCCGCGTCCAGCCTCCCGTTTGGTTTTTCAGCAAACCTCGTCTCTATAAAATGGTCTGCAGCACCCAGAATGCCACCATCCCGATCATAATGGTAAGCACGGTATTCCTGGTCCGCCAGGCGACGAAGATGGCGATCAATCCGGCCAGCAGACGCGGATTCGTCGGCGAGAGATCAAGCGTCCCGGTATGCATGACCAGTTCAGGGAGGATGATGGCCGTCAGAACAGCGACCGGCACAAAGCGCAGCGCAGCGCGGAAGAGCGGCGGCGCGTCCCAGCGGCCGGCCAGCGCGATGAAGGAAAGGCGCGTCAGGAAGGTCAGCGCGCCGATGGCCGCCATGACCGCCCAGATGTTGGCTGTCATCGCTTTTCACTCCACAGCCCGACGATGATCCCCGCCAGCGCGGCTGTCAGCAGGCTGAGTTTGTAGGGCAGGCCGGCGGCCAGAAGGGCGACCGCCCCGGCGGTCAGCGCAGCCAGCAAGCCGGGGCGATCCTTGATCAGCGGGACGACGAGTGCGATGAACGTCAGTGCCAGAGTGAAATCGAGGCCCCAGCTGGCCGGGACCTGCGCGCCGAGAAAGACTCCCACGGCAGTGCTGACCTGCCATGAAGACCACAGCGCCAGCCCCGAACCCAGGAAATACCAGTGCTTGTGGCGCAGGTCTCCGCCCTGCTGGTAGTGCGTGATGGTGACCGCGTAAGCCTCGTCGGTGAGCAGGTAGGCCAGGACCGCTTTCCAGGCGGGGTTGAGATGCCGCACATAGGGTGCCACGGACGCACTGTAGAGGGCATGCCGCAGGTTGATCACGAAGGCGGTGATGATCATGACCGCCGCCGGTGTGGCGACCCCGACCAGTTGCACGGTCATGAACTGCGCCGATCCGGCAAAGATGATGGCAGACATTGCCTGCGCCGAGAACGCATCCATGCCCATGCTGAGCGCCAGAATGCCGTAGATCATCCCGAAAGGGACCACGCCCACCAGGATCGGCAGTTCGTCGCGCACGCCGAGGAAGAATTCATGTGAGGATTGTGAGGCGCTCATCGCATTCCGCCCATTATAGGATAGTTTTCATATCTTATGCACTGACTGTTGTGTTCTAATGTAAAATCACTGGCAAACGACGGCGGAGATAGCGTATGAATCCTTTCATTGCAACAGTGCTCACCTTTGCGACCGCGATCGCGTGGCTGCGCCTGATGGACTTCTTTGCCCACAAAGGCTGGGTCGAATCCCGCCTGAGCCGCAAAATCATCCATATCGGGACGGGACCCATTTACGTGCTGTGCTGGCTGATGTTCCCTGATGTCTGGTATGCGCGCTATCTGGCGATGCTTGTGCCGTTGTTGATCACCGTCCAGTTTATTCTCGTTGGCCTGGGGGTGGTGAAGGACGAAGCCTCCGTGAAGGCCATGTCCCGCACCGGGCACCGGCGCGAGATCCTGCGCGGACCGTTGTACTACGGGTTGATGTTCATCCTGCTGACCATCGTCTTCTGGAAGGAGAGCCCGGTCGGCATCGTCGCGTTGATGATGATGTGCGGAGGTGACGGCCTGGCTGATGTGACCGGACGACGGTTCAAGTCTGCGAAACTGCCGCACAGCCCGGAAAAATCGGTGGCCGGATCACTCGGCGTGTTCTTCGGCGGTTGGATTCTTTCGGCGCTCGTGCTGCTGGTCTACGTGCAGTTGGGCGTCTTTCCCGCGCCATTCCCGGCATATCTCCTCCCGCTGACCGCAGTTGCCATGGTCGGCACACTGGTCGAGTCGCTGCCGCACAGGGATATTGACAATATCACCGTCACGCTGGCTTCGGTGCTGGTGGGTTGGTTTGTGTTTTAGACTCGATGTGAAAGCGAATCAACAGGCGTGCAGAAGATTAATCCTGCACGCCTGTTGATTTAAAAAAACCTGTGTTATGGATCGATGGATATCTATGCTGCTTGACCGCCCACGCCCCTGGCTTCGCCGCGCTTCACCCCAAGCATGAGCACCAGCGCCACCGCCATGAAGACCGATCCGACCAGCATGATCAGACTGAAATTGTTGCCCGAGAGCTGGACAATCCAGCCGTTGAGATTTGGTCCGACGATGGCCGACAGCGTGGAGAACAGGTAATACAGCCCGGTAAACGTCCCTATCCGGGCGGCCGTGGTCATGTCGACCACCATCGGCAGGGAGTTGATATTAATCAATGCCCAGGCGATGCCCGCCACCATCAGGAACAGGCTGATCACGGGGATTGTTCCGAGCACAGGGAGTTTGGTCACGATCGTCGTCAGGAGTTCGGGCCGGAGGAGGAAAATGCCAAGCAGCAGCACGATCATCATCACCAGGCCAATGGAAATGGTTGTCTTGCGCCCGATCCTGCCGCCGATGAAGCCCGATACCAGCGCGAATAGCACAAAGAACAGCGAGAGATGGCCCAGCAGCCGGGCGCCATCCGCTACGCTCAGACCAAGGTAATTGACCGAATACAGCGTGAAGAAGGCTTCAATCGCAGTGTAGCCCAGGAACCAGAAAAAGATGGCCAGCAGGATGCGCAGCGCGCTCCTGTCGCTGTCGCTCATCACTTCCCGCAGGCTTTCGAACATGCCGGGCAGTTTTTCGCCTTCTTCGTAATCCTTTGGCTCACGGATGAAGATCAGGACAAGCAACGCGGAGAGAATGACCAGCACCGATCCCAGCCAGAACGGGAAGGCGGGATTCATCGTGTAGAGCGCCGCGCCGCCCAGGAAGGAGATGATTGCCCCCAACCCGCCCATGAAGTTGATGATCCCGTTTGCCTGTGAACGGTATTGGGAGGGGGTGATGTCAGGCATCAGCGCGACGACGGGTGTGCGCCACAGTGCCATGCTGAGCAACAGGGTGCTGGTGCAGGCGACAAACAGGGGTAATACCGCCGCCAGCGGGATCAAGCCGAATGCCACAGCGGAGATGGGCGCGCCGATCAGGATAAAGGGCAGGCGGCGCCCGAGCGGCGTCCGCAGCCGGTCGGACCAGGCCCCGACGGGCGGCTGGATGAACAGGGCGGCAATGTTATCGAGCGTCATGAAGAAGCCGATCCAGGCGACAGACAGCCCGAATTTCTGGGAAAGAAAGATCGGCACGAAGGCGTTATACACCCCCCAGATGACGCTGACGCCGAAAAAACCAAAACCGAGCAGGAAAATTTTCCAGTAGTTGAATTTCATGATGGCCTCCTGAAAAGTTGGGTGTGTCAAATCAAAAGTGGAAAGCAAAAAGAAAAACTCTTTCTACTTTCCACTTCCTGCATCGTAGCCTTGATCTTTCAAGAACTTCAAATCCTCCCTGGTGAGAGGCGCATTCTTCAGCAGCTCGGGGCGTCGTCTCAGCGTCCGCAGCAGGGATTGTTCCCGCCGCCACTGCGCGATTTTGCTGTGATCGCCGGAGAGCAGGATTTCGGGGACCGCCTGCCCCCGGAATTCCGGAGGGCGGGTGTAATGCGGGTACTCGAGCAGTCCTGCCGCGTGCGAATCGTCCGCCGCACCTTCGGGGTCGCCCAGGACGCCGGGGATCAGGCGCGAGACCGCGTCGATGAGGATCATGGCCGGCAGCTCGCCGCCCGTCAGCACATAATCGCCAATGGAGATTTCATCGCTCACGAGGTGTGCCCGGATTCGCTCATCCACCCCTTCGTATCGCCCGCAGATCAGGGCGAGGCGTTCGTGCCGGACCAGCTCAGCGGCGACGGTATGATTAAAGACCCGTCCCTGCGGCGTCAGCAAAATGACCGGGCAGGCAGGCTCAAGCCCTAGGACCGCCTCAACCGCTTCAAAGACCGGTTCCGGTTTCATCACCATCACCCCGCCGCCGCCGTAAGGCGTGTCATCCGTGGTGTGGTGTTTGTCATGTGCCCAATCGCGGATGTTGTGGAGCGCGATGTCGACCAACCCCCGCCCGGCGGCTTTTTGCAGGATGCTGGCTTGCAAGTAGGGTGAAAACGTTTCCGGGAACAGGGTGAAAACGTCGAAGCGCATGTATTCATTCTATACGCAAGCGCATCCCAATGCAAGCAAGCCTGGGAATGATTTCCGCCCCTACGGTGTAGGGGGATTGCTAAGAATGTCATTAGACCGTCAGACGCCCGCCTTGACGTCCCTTTTAATAAGATGGTAAGATGATTTTTACCTGCTGCGCTAGCGGTGAGCCAAAGCCCGGGCTTTCCTGGTATCCCAGGCAGGGTCTGGTTATTTGTAGGGAGCAGTATGTATTTGCGCGGTTCACAATGGAGTATGCGCCGGAAGCGGAAGCGTTCCAACCCGTTCCTGGTCATTTTCCTGCTTTTACTGGTAGCGGGCGCGGTTTACGTTAATCAAGTCATTGTGCCGGATGTCCCGCCGCTTTTTATTGATACCCCGACCGCAACGCGCGACCCGGAATCGTATGTCACCGAAGCCGAGGCTCTGTTCAAGCAGGGCAAGCTTTCCCAGGCGATCGTATCTTACAAGCAGGCGATCCAGGCGAAGCCGGATGACCCGGCCATCTACATTGCGCTGGCGCGAGTGCAGATGTTCGCCGGGAAGTATGCCGAGGCCCAGCAGAGTTCGGAAAATGCCCTGCTGCTCAACCAGAACAACTCGATGGCGCACGCCTTGCGAGGCTGGGCGCTCTATTTCCAGGAGGATTTCCTGAACGCCGAGGCAGCCCTTCAGAAGGCGCTGGAAATCGATCCCAATAATGCCATGGCGCATGCCTACTATGCCGAATTGATCGCAGACCTCTACACCCGGGGGCAGGCGTCGCTTGACGCGGTCGACAAAATGTCCGCCGAGTCGAACACGGCGATGGCACTGGCGCCCAACAGCCTGGAGGCACACCGTGCCCGCGGTTACGTCCTGTTCGTGACCGGCAATTATCCGGAATCTGTCCGCGAATACAAGCAGGCACTGGCCATCAATGACAACATTGCCGATGTGCATCTCCTGTTGGGATTGGTCTACCGGGCATTGCAGTTGTACCCCGATGCGGTCGATTCGTTCAGCCGCGCCTACGCCCTCAACCCTTCCGACCCCATTCCAAATCTATACATCTCGCGCATTCTTGCCACGAACGGTGAATTTGCCAAAGCGGTCCAGTATGCCGAACAGGTCGTACGCGACTCTCCCACCAACCCGCTTTATCATGGCAACCTGGGCGTCATGTATTACCGCAACAAACAATACCCCGAAGCCATCGACCAGCTCTCGCTGTTGGTGAAAGGGGGGAAGACGGAGGACGGTCGGGACATCACCCCTGTGGAATTGGTCAATGACACCCGTATCGCCGAGTATTACTTCACCTACGGGTTGGCGCTTGTCAAACAATCCCGGTGCGGCGAGGCAATCCCGATCTTTCAACTTATTTTGACCCAGGTCCCGGACGACGAAACAGCGACTTATAACTCCCAGGAGGGGCTGCGCATGTGTGCCGAAAGCATCGGCATCACTCCCACTCCGTCACCCACTTCGGAAGCCAAGGCTACGCCGACCCCTTAGACGGCCGGGCGGTCGAGCAGGAAGCATGACCAGAGTTTCTCCTGGCGGTGCCGTGTCCCCCAATTACTAGACTGAGCCATGAATAAATTTCCCCGGCGTCAAATTTTCTTTAAAAAACCGCGTACAAGTGTTTACCGCGCTTTCCTGTGGATATTCCTGATCGTCGCGGGTATCTACATCGTTCGTTCGGTCGACACGGGTGCGATGCGCTCCCCGTTCGAACCGACTCCCACGCCCACCCGAACCGCTTATTCCTATGCCCTGGAAGGGGATGCCCTCTTTACGGCCGGTCAGCTTGAAGACGCCATCACCGCATACCGGCAGGCGGTGCGCATTGATCCCAATGATGCCGAAATCTGGGGAAAGCTGGCACGCATCCAGGCGTATTCCTCCAATTCGTTGACCACTGACGAGCAGCGCAGAATCCAACTCCAGGAAGCGCTCAATTCGGCCAATAAGGCGGTTGAACTTGCGCCTGAGGACAGTACGGCGCACGCCATCCGCGCATTCGTGCTTGATTGGAACGCCAGTCCCATTTATGTAGGTGATAAAGCTCAGCAGTATTTGACCGAGGCGGAACAGGAAGCGGTCCGCGCGCGGACGCTTGACAGTACCAATACCCTCGCGCTTGCTTTCTATGCTGAGATCCTGACCGACCAGCAGAGACTGGACCAGGCGCAGGCCAATATTGAACAGGCGGTCCAGAAGGACCCGTCGCTCATGGATGTCCATCGCGTCTATGCTTATGTGCTGGAATCGGTCAGCCTGTATCGCCAGGCGATTGAAGAGTACGACAGAGCCATCGCCATCAATCCCAACCTGACTTTCCTTTATATTCGTGCCGGGGCGATTTATCGGCACCTGCAGGATTATGAGCGCTCCCTCGACTACTTCGACAAGGCTGCCAAACTGAACGCGAGTCTGGGCAACAAAGACCCGACCCCTTATCTCTCGATCGCAAAAACCTACTCGCAGCAGGGCGAATTTTTCAATGCCGCGCGAAACGTGCTCAAAGCGCTCCAGTTTGACCAGGCGAATGGGGATACCTACGGCCAGCTGGGCATCGTCTTTTTCAAATCGCGCAATTATGAAGGTTCGATCCTCCCGCTGCAGTGCGCGGTGCGAGGGTGCACGGCGGAGGATAGCTGCAAGGCGCGCAACGGATGCGATGAGCAGGCGGGGGAGTTCGGCGTTCAGGTGCAGGGTCTGCTGCTTTCGCCCAACACCGTGGTGTACTACTACACGTATGGCTCGGTGCTCTCGGCGCTCAGCCGACCGCAACAGAATTATTGCCCGGAAGCGCTCGATGTGTTCGCACAGGTGCGCCAATCCTTCGGCGGCGATCCCAATATCATGCCCATTGTCCAGGCAGGGGAGGCCATCTGCCAGGGGCTTGCTGAAAAAATGGGCACGCCGGTCTCGTCCTTTCCAACTTCCACGCCTGAAGCCGCGCCGACCCTCACCCCCTAGCTGTGGCATAATACGCTGGATGGCTTGACGATGGGGGAATGTCAGAATTTTGTTAAAAAACGTCCTACACTCTTGACTTTCACCTAAAAGGCAAGTATCATACGGATGCTTTAGCACTCGAACCCCTTGAGTGCTAAAACTTTCCCGCGAAAACAATTTAATCTTTCTATTTCAGGAGGCATGTATGGCTATATCCCTCAAACCCCTCGGTAACCGTGTGGTCATTGAACCGATCGAGCAGGAAGAAGTAACTGCCGGTGGAATTGTCCTGCCCGAGACAGCCAAGGAAAAACCCCAGCAGGGTATGATCATTGCTGCGGGTCCTGGCGACCGCGACGAGGACGGAAATCGCATCCCCATGGATGTCAAAGTCGGCGACAAGGTGCTCTTTGCCAAGTATGCCGGTACGGAAATGAAGCTGGATAGCAAGAAACTGCTCATCCTGCGCGAAACCGATATTCTCGGTATCGTTGAAGAAACACACGGCAAGAGCAAGAAATAATTACGTGGAGGAAATGACCTATGGCTGCTAAACAACTTGTTTTTACTGAAGAAGCCCGCCGCAAGCTCAAGAACGGTATGGATGTCGTCGCGAATGCTGTTGGGACCACCCTCGGCCCCAAAGGCCGCAACGTGGCTGTGGATCGCAAGTTCGGTTCCCCGACCATCACGCATGACGGCGTCTCTGTAGCGAAGGAGATCGAACTCGAAGATCCCTTTGAGAATATGGGCGCCCAACTCCTGAAGGAAGCTGCGTCCAAGACCAATGACATTGCTGGTGATGGCACGACCACCTCGACTGTGCTGGCGTATGCCATCGTCACCGAAGGGTTGAAAGCCCTTGCCGCCGGTTACAACCCGATGCTGCTTAAGCGGGGCATTGAACTGGCTACGGACGAAGTCGTCAAGTCGCTCAAGAAGATGTCCGTCACCATCGACACCAAAGAGGAAATCGCTTCGGTCGCGACCAACTCGGCCGCCGACCGCGAGATTGGTGATTTGATCGCGAGAGTCATGGATAAGGTCGGCAAGGATGGCGTGGTTACTGTCGAAGAATCTAAATCGATGCAGTTTGAAGAAGATTATGTCGAGGGCATGCAGTTTGACCGCGGCTACATTTCGGCCTACTTCATCACCGAAACTGAACACATGGAAGCGGTGATCAGCGAACCGTACATCCTGATCAACGAGAAAAAGATCTCCGCTGCCCAGGATATCGTCCCGCTCCTTGAGAAACTCGTCCAGATTGGCAAGCGTGAACTGGTGATCATCGCCGAAGATATCGACGGCGAGGCGCTGGCGACCCTGGTTCTTAACAAACTGCGCGGCATGCTGAATGTGCTGGCTGTCAAGGCTCCCGGCTTTGGCGACCGCCGCAAGGCCATGTTGCAGGATATCGCCATGCTGACCGGCGGTACTGTGATCAGCGAAGAGACTGGCCGCAAACTCGAAACCGCCACCTTGCAGGACCTGGGCCGCGCCGAAAAGGTTACGGCGGACAAGGACAACACCACCATCATCGGCGGCAAGGGTGATGCCTCCGAGATCAAAGGCCGCATCGAGATGATCCGTATCGAAATCGACAAGTCAACCAGCGATTATGACCGCGAGAAGCTCCAGGAGCGTCTCGCCAAGCTCTCCGGTGGGGTTGCCATCATCCGTGTGGGCGCTGCCACCGAGACCGAACTCAAAGAGAAGAAGCATCGCGTTGAAGACGCCCTCTCCGCCGCCCGTGCCGCCGTGGAAGAAGGCATCGTGCCCGGAGGCGAAATCTCCCTGATCAATGCTGCCGCCGCCCTCGATAAACTGATCCCTGAGGACGAAGAAACCAGGGTCGGCATTAATATCGTCCGCAAGGCGCTCGAAGCCCCCATCCGCAAGTTGTCTGCCAATGCCGGACAGGACGGCTCCGTGGTCATCGACACTGTGCACCGCGAAGCCAAAGCCAGGAAGAATAAGAATATCGGCTACAACGTGATGACTGGCGAGTTCACCGACATGATCAAGGCCGGTGTGATTGACCCGGTGAAAGTTGTGCGTGGTGCGCTTGAAAACGCTGCCTCGATTGCCGCGATGATCCTGACCACCGAGGTCCTGATCACTGATATGCCTGAAAAGGAAAAACAGTCCGCTCCGCCGATGCCGGAGTACTAAATCGAAATGCTTTATCGGGGCGCACAACGTGCGCCCCGATAATTTACGGGGGCTAATCAGGTATAATTCATCCAATGTTTTTGAAGATAACCAGATTCACTGCCGCTCTTTTTGTCAGCGTCCTGCTCGCCAGCTGCGGGAATCAGTCACCAACCGCGACACTGCTTGTCCTGCCCAGCCCAACGCCGGCTCTCCCCACGCAGACTCCATCGCCCACCCCTCTTCCGGCAAAGGCCACGGTCAATGGAGAAGGCATCTCCCTGGCGGAGTTTAACGCAGAACTGGAACGTTTCAAGGCCGCTCAGAATGAGCTCGGCAGGACGGTCAGCGATGAGGACGCTTCGACGATTGTCCTTGATGATCTGATTGCCCAGGTGCTGCTCGCTCAGGGGGCGGAACAGGCTGGTTTTGTCGTAGACGATGCCCTGCTTCAGGCGCGGATCGATAAACTGGCCGAGCAGATCGGCGGGGTGGACGCGCTCAACCAGTGGCAGGCAGGTCACGGGTACACCCCCGAGTCCTTTCGCGAAGCGCTGCGCCGGTCGATTGCCGCTGCGTGGATGCGCGACCAGGTCGCGGGGCAGATTTCAAAATCGAAAGACCAGGTTCACGTCCGGCAAATTTTGTTCTATAATGAAGACAGGGCACGGCAAGTTCTTACCGATATCCAGGCTGGACGCACCGATTTTGATGAATTTGCTGTGCTGGTAGATCCGGTTACGCGTGGCGATTTAGGGTGGTTCCCGCGCGGGTATCTGCCCGAAAAGGCGGTTGAACAGGCTGCGTTTGCGCTCCAGCCGGGGCAGATCAGCGACGTGATCACTACCGAATTGGGGTTCCATATCATCAAGATACTTGAACGGGAAAACCGTCCGCTGACACCTGATGCTTTACTCGCGTTGCAATCCAAAGCAGTTCATGATTGGGTGGAACAGCAGCGCATACAGAGCAAGATTGTCGTTGCCCCTTGAATTGGGTGTGCTTATCAAATCCCTGTTATGGGAGTAATCTATGACCACAATCAATCAACCTGAAGAAATTGAGCATTCAGAACCTCAGCTGCCACAGGAACTACCAAAACCGCGGGACACCCAGAGAATTCTCTGGAACGTTCTGACGATTGGCATTGTGCTGTTAACACTCTGCTGCTGCTGTTATTTTCTGATTGTATTTACAAACCCCTATTTGTCGCTGAACCCCTTCCCGCCTAATACACCCGTCGCACCGCTCCAGCTGCCCACCGCCACTTGGACCCCCATTTCGCTCCCCCCGACTTGGACTCCCACTGTGACCCCTATCCCGCCGGAGAAAGCCACGCTGCGCCCGACGTTTACACCAATCTTTACGGAGACACCCCTGGTGCTATTTTCTCCTATGCCCACGGATACGGCCTTACCAACAGAAACGCTCTCGCCAACGCCTGAGCCGACCGGCGTGCCATTCACTGTGAGCGTCAAATATGTTGACAGTGCCATCATCCACCCGGATCTGGGCTGCAATTTCTTCGGCGTCGGCGGGTCGGTATTTGATTTGAAAGACAATCCCTTTAAAGGTCTGGTGGTCTCTCTATCCGGCCGCGCAGGAGGAAAGGTGATACAACAGTTGACCGTTTCTGGCACGGCACCTGCCTACGGTCAGAGCGGCTTCGAATTCAACCTGGGCACCAAGCCGGTGGATTCCCAGGGTACGTTGTTCGTCCAGCTGCTGGATCAGGCGGGGTTGCCGCTTTCCCCCAAAACCCCCTTTGATACCCATGCCGACTGCGCAAAGAGCCTGCCCATTGTTCGCTTCGAGCAGATCAGGTAATAAGTCATGAGTCAAAATGCCGACGCTTGAAAGCGCCGGCATTTTTTATTGAGCAACCGCTGCCTGTGACTGTGGGACGACCACGATCCATTTTGTGTATTTTGGATTACGTCCGCGCAGAATATCCTCATAAAGTGAGCGCAGTTTTATAGTCACCGGTCCCATTGCCCCGGAGCCAACTCGACGAAAATCCACTTGGGTGACGGCAACGACCTGTGCTGCTGTGCCGGTCATAAACAATTCATCGGCGATGAACAACTCGGTGCGGTCGATCGAGCGTTCCACCACGGTCAATCCCAGTTCATTCTGCGCCAGTTCGATGATCGAGCGGCGGGTGATGCCTTCCAGGATGTTATCGGTCACCGGCGGGGTCACCAGGAGTCCGTCGCGCAGCATGAACACATTCATGGCACTCCCCTCAGAGACATGCCCGTCCTGTGTCAGCACCAGCGCTTCGTCGAAGCCGGCACGGACTGCTTCGGTTTTGATCAAGGCAGAATTGGCATACGCGCCGCTTACCTTGCCCCGGGCAGGGATCACGTTGTCATCCACTCGCCGCCAGGATGAAACGGTCGCATGCGCGTTGGTATCGTTTTTCATGTATTGCTCGAATGGCAGAGCAAATATGGTTAATGCGTCGGTCAGATCATGCAGGCGTACGCCGATGCCTAGGTCTGATTTGTAAATCAAGGGGCGGATGTAGATGTCGCGCTGCCAGCCGTCCGCCGAAAGAAGCTCGAGCGTGATGTCCGTCAGGCTTTCGGGCGTATGCGGAACGTCCATGCACATCATTTTGGCTGAATTCAACAGACGGCGGAAGTGATCCAGCGGGCGAAAAACGAACAGCTTTTTCTGCTCCTCGTTCCAGTAGCCGCGCAGACCGCCGAAAACAGCTGTCCCGTAATTGAAGGCATGGGTGGCGACACTGACCTTCGCGTCGTTAAACGGGACGACCTTACCCATAAAATAGGCATGCCGTGGGAGATCCATGAATACCTCCAATAATACTTGGATGGGTGATTCCGCTGCTGCTATTATACCTGACTGGTTCCTCGTGAACCTACCGCCCCGGGCGGGATGACCAAAAAAGGGAAGTGATCTTGGGAACTAACAATATAGATATATGCTGAAATTGGCTATATATGGGGGTTTGTTGACCAGAATAAGAATGTTATGGGCTTTTTCGATTGCAATTTTTAGTTTTGCCAATGCCATTTATAACAATAAAGATTTATCCTAATAAGTCTTTATTGGTCATGTTAACTGTCTAACGTCCAGCATCAACTACGGCACGAAGCGCTGTCAGTTGCATGCAGTTGTTATATTCTGTTCTTTTCAACCTCATAGGTCTAAGGTCTTGCGTCCATCGCCATGACATTGTAAACAGACGGAAGCGTGGTCAATCTCTTTGAATGATCCAAATCGTTAAGTTGCCTTCCTGTGATTTCTTCCCACCTTTGGATATCAAGAACCATATGATGAAGAACGTCTCCAATATCAACGGTTTTGAAAACATGTAACCATTCAGCGTTGTCTATTTCTATGCATATCTTTCCACAAGATAGGTTTTTAGTCTATTATCGTCAATCACATCGATTGCCTTGTCCCAATAGCCATAAAAGAACTTCTCCCTATCTTTCGGTGATAACAGTATCTTCCAAACATCATGCAATTGCTGACCAGAAAAACGCTTTAGACCGGGAGAAAGTATGAGATATTCTGGATGAAGCGTGTTGATCCTATCATTCTGGGAGTGTGTCAAGTGGATAACCCGATAATCTTGGATGGTGTATTTTCCAAGAGTCATTCCCGTGGTTTTTTTGGCCAGCAAAGTCATTCTCAGTAGTTGATACAAATGATCGGGCGAAAAATCGTATATTCCAAGTGATGATCTGGGATCGCTCAATCCATACTCATCGTCAAAATCAAATGGAAAGTCGCCCTGTCTTTTTAGTTCAGCAAGAATTGGAGAATATCGCTTAAGTCGCTCAACACCCTTTTCACCACAAAATCTACCCAAAGTAAGTTTTCGGCTCAACCCCTCGGTGAATTTCCATTCGATCAAGATTTGGGTCATTTTCCCGTGGATTATTCCCAATACAAAAGCATCAACACTTGTTCGATTCTGACCTCTGCTGCCTCCTGGCTCGTTGATTGGGGATTTATGGGGGCCTATCCATTCAAAAACAGCATACCCTTTGTCATGATAGATTCTGTCTCCAAAAGAAACCGGAGATGGAAACTCCAGGAGTTCTTCGATTTCAAGCCCAAATGCATTAAGGAACTTGATCAATTCAACTGGTTTATTGGCTAGTGAGCCAATCACATTCAAGCATGAGGCGGAACTACTCAATGGATGACGCATGGTTTCATCGTGAAGTTTTACGGCTGGGTCGATCCTTTCTAGGACTGATGGATCGAAGATCAGGTTCGATGCGAATTGTTTCTGGAATTCTAGCGAGAGTTTATTCATACTAGCTCCTTGTAATTATCCCAAAGGTATGTTTTCGCGGAGGCGACGGGGCAGTAAGCAACCCCTGCTTTGCTGTCCGCCAGATATATGTCAGCATCTGTGAAATGTCATCTGGCACGCCTGAGAAAGAGCGCAACAAAGAT
>JBGPQJ010000028.1:0-23294 GCA_041488995.1 Anaerolineae bacterium | reverse complement strand
CACCGACAATTACCCCTGGTGGAATGATACGGTCTTTTATGAGGTTTTCGTCCGCAGCTTTTATGACTCGGACAATGACGGCATCGGCGATTTTAACGGTCTTACCGCCAAACTGGATTATCTGAACGATGGTGATCCGAACACGACCACTGACCTGAGTGTGACCGGCCTGTGGCTGATGCCTATTAACCCATCTCCTTCATATCATGGCTACGATGTGTCAGATTATTACTCTGTGAACCCCCAATATGGGACAATGGATGACTTTAAGCATCTGCTTGCCGAGGCCCACAAGCGCGGTATCCGCATTGTGATAGATTGGGTGCTCAATCATACCTCTGCCCGGAATTCCTGGTTTCAACAAGCGCAAGACCCTGCTTCGCCTTATCGCCAGTGGTATCGTTGGTCTGCAGATAGACCCACTACTCCGGGTTGGTATCCGGGAGGTGGTAATGAGTATTATTATGCTTTCTTTGACATTGCGATGCCCGATCTGAATTACCGTAACCCGAAGGTCGTCGCTGAGATGAAGAACGTCGCTAAATTCTGGCTGAAAGACGTGGGTGTGGATGGTTTTCGCCTCGATGCGGTTAAGTATATTGTCGAGGATGGTAGCACAGTGCAAAATACACCAGAAACGCACGCGTGGTACAAAAATCTGCGCACGTTTTACAAGGGTGTCAATCCACAAGCCATGACTGTGGGCGAAGTGTGGGATAACAGCGAGGTTGTCAATACTTACCTTGCTGGAGACGAGTTGGATCTGGCCTTTGATTTCGACCTCGCCAAGAACCTCGTCTTCACCGCTGGCTCCCATCGCGCCAAAGACATGACGGATGTGTTGAACCATGATTTGCAACTCTTCCGGCCCGGTCAATTTGCCACATTTCTCACCAACCATGACCAGGATCGTGTTATGTCAGTGCTGAATGACGATCTGGATGCGGCCAAGAACGCAGCCATACTCTTGCTCACATCTCCCGGTGTGCCTTTTCTCTATTACGGTGAAGAAATCGGGATGTTGGGCAAGAAACCGGACGAAAATATTCGCCTGCCCATGCAGTGGACAGGGGATGCCAATGGAGGCTTCACTACAGGAACGCCGTGGCGTGCACCCAATGCGGATTACACTACCAAAAACGTTGTTGCGCAAAGCACGGATGCCAATTCGCTGCTTTCGCTCTATCGTACCCTCATAGGTCTGCGCAGTTCGCATGCTGCTTTGCGCGTAGGCGATTTCTATCTGATCGATTCGGGTAACCGGGCTGTGTCTGCTAGTCTGCGCGTCAGTCGCGAAGAGACTGTACTGGTCATCGTCAATCTTGGTTCTGAGCCAGTGAACAATTATGCCTTGAAGCTGGATCAAGGGCCGTTATCTGGTAGTTATGCTGTTGCCTCCCTGCTCGGCGATAGCGAATTCTCAGCTCCGCAGATTACAGATAAGGGCGGCTTTAATAATTACCAGCCTTTGCCTGAACTTCCCGCTTATGGAAAGTTTATTTTGCAGTTACAAGAGAAGAAAAAATGAAACTACAGCGTCACCCTGCAAACCCTATCTTACTCCCCGATCCCGCCTCAGATTGGGAAACCTACAACGTTTTTAACCCTTCGGTCATCCATCACAACGGCCTGTTTCACATGCACTATCGGGCTCAAGGGCTGGACTGGATCAGTCGCATCGGCTACGCGGTCAGTGTGGATGGTATTCATTGGAATCGTCTGCGCCGCCCGGTGCTCGCACCGCACGATGGTTCCGACGCGCGTGGCGTGGAAGATCCTCGCGTGACCGAGCTCGAGGGACGTTTCTATATGTGTTACACCGCCTATGGAAGTGAGTTCAACGGTGCTGGTGAGCCAACCCACGCGGGTGGAGGCGTCCTGCCGATGATTGCCGTAAGCGATAACCTTGTTACCTGGGAACCTCTTGGCCCGCTCGTACGTGGCGAAGACAACAAAGACCACCTCCTTTTTCCTCGTCGCATCAATGGGCGTTACATGGCTTTGCATCGCCGTCCCCCACAGGTATGGCTCGCTGAAAGCGATGACCTCAGGCATTGGCCTGCAGAGCGTATGCGTCCCATCTTCGGCCCGCGGCCCGGCAATGGCTGGGATGAAAAGCGTGTCGGTGGAAATGGTGTTCCTATTGAGACCGAGCATGGTTGGCTAATGCTTAATCACGCTTATGACGAGCAACATGTTTACCGTCTTGGGGTTTGCCTGCTTGACCTGGATGACCCTACCCGTGTGATTCACCGTCCGAAAGATTTCATCCTTGAACCTGGCGAATTGTGGGAACTGCGCGGCGACGTGCCCAACGTGATTTTTTCCTGCGCTAACCCGGTAGTGAATGGTACCGTCTACGTTTATTATGGAGGCGCCGATCACGTTATCGGTCTTGCGACCTGTTCCTTAAGCGAGCTGCTCAACTTTGCTCGCGCAGGACAAGACTGATACGGTGCATCGATTTATTTTGACCGACCTGTGGACCATCACCGAAGAGGGGTTCGACCCCCAGAAACAACACCACCAGGAAACCGTCTTTACCCTTGGCAATGGTTATCTCTCAACACGCGGTGCATTCGAGGAATTTTATCCTGACGATCGGCGCGCGACCTTTATTCACGGCGTCTTTGACGAAACGCCTATCGTTTTCACCGAGCTTGCCAACGCTCCAGACTGGTTGCCCATTCAAATTTACCTGAATGACGACCGCTTCTCCTTGGATTCTGGCACGCTAAGCTCTTTCCTGCGCACACTCGACCTCCGCACCGGATTATTGACACGCAAAGTGCGCTGGGTCTCTCCCTCTGGGCTTGCAGCTACGTTCATCTTTGAGCGTTTTGCCTCCCTCGCCGACGAACATACCCTCTTCGTCCGTTGCCGCGTCGTCCCCGAGTTTACCGGCACAATTGAGTTCCGCGCTGGCCTGAACGGGAACATGCACAACGCAGGGCTGGTTCATTGGCAGTGGCTGGGCCAGGGCCAGGAAAGCGGCGCGATCTATCTGCACAACCGGACGCGCAAGTCGGATATTGCTATCGGAACTGCTATGCAAATTACCAACATCCTCGGACGCAAACTGGCCCACGAAGTTTGGGATGCGCACAACGTGCCGACGCAAATGGTCAGAATCGCAGCGCTTCCTGGTCAAACGGTGGGCATAGATAAACGCGTCGCGGTTTTCACCTCGCGAGATGTCGAAGTAGGCCAGGTGGTAAATACCGCTCTCAACCACCTGCATGATAACCTGACTTGGGATTCGGTCCTGGATACCAACAATCGAGCCTGGGCCGAAGAATGGGCGCGAACAGACGTGATTATCGAGGGCGATGACGAAGCCCAAATCTCCATCCGTTTCAACCTTTTTCAAATGCTCATCGCTGCTCCGCGTCACGACGACCGGGTCAATATCGGAGCAAAGACTCTCTCCGGGTTCGGTTATCGCGGGCACGCTTTTTGGGATACGGAAATCTTCATGCTGCCCTTATTTATCTATACCGCGCCGCACATTGCCAGGAATTTATTGAATTACCGCTATCGCAATTTGCCTGGTGCCCGGCGGAAGGCGCAAACCAACGGTTTCGAGGGTGCGCAATTCCCCTGGGAGAGCGCCGATACCGGTGACGAAGTGACACCTGTCTGGGTACCGCATTTTGCCGATCATACCAAACTTGTTCGCATCTGGACCGGTGATATCGAGATTCACATCTCCGCCGATATTGCTCACTCCGCCTATCAATATTGGCAGGCTACCGGCGATGATGAATGGTTCATTGAGAAAGGCGTGGAACTGCTTCTGGATACTGCCAGGTTCTGGGGTTCGCGTGCCGAGTACAACCAGCAACTGGACCGTTATGAATATAACGATGTCATCGGCCCGGATGAATATCATGAGCATGTGGATAACAACGCCTATACCAACCTCCTTGCCCAATGGAATTTGCAGACAGCGCTGGATGTATTGAAGTGGCTGGAAGGACATGCACCGGCGAAAGCCAGCGAGTTGGCTGAACGATTGGACTTAAGTGATCAGCGCCTGAAGAAATGGAGCGAGGTGATCGAGAAGATTTACCTGCATATTGACCCATCCGGGCTGATCGAGCAATTTGAAGGCTACTACCAGCGCAAAGATATCGATCTTGCCGCACTGGAGCCGCGTACCAAATCAGCGCAGGAGCTCTTCGGCATTGAAGGCTGCAACGAGACCCAGATTCTCAAACAACCTGACGTGCTCATGCTCCAATACCTGTTGCGTGATCATTACTCTGACGAGTCTGTGAGAGTAAATTACGATCACTATATGCCGCGTACCGACCATACCTATGGTTCCTCCCTCGGCCCGTCTATCATGGCAATCATGGCCTGTGACGTAGGCAGGCCAGAGGATGCCTACGAACACTTCATCAGGGCTGTTCGTGCCGATTTGCGGGATGTGCGCGGCAATGCCGGAGATGGTGTTCATGCGGCCTCGGCCGGTGGTACCTGGCAAGCGGTTGTTTTTGGTTTCGGTGGTCTGCGTATTACAGCTGAAGGTTGGAATATACAGCCGCGCCTGCCCAAACACTGGAAGCGGCTTGCGTTCAAATTCATCCATCGCGGCAAAGTTCAGGAAGTGGATTTAAAATGACCGTGATTCCCCGCCCTGCTTACCATTTTACTCCTCCGCAGAACTTCATGAACGACCCGAACGGGCTGGTGTTTTTCAATAACGAGTATCATTTATTCTTTCAACATAACCCCTTCGATAATGTCTGGGGACACATGAGTTGGGGTCACGCAGTCAGTCCTGACCTGGTTCATTGGGAACACCTGCCTGTTGCGCTTTACGAAGAAGATGGCATTATGATTTTCTCCGGCAGCGCGGTCGTAGACCATCAAAACACGAGTCGTTTGGGCTCCTCCAACCAGCCGCCAATGATTGCCATTTATACAGGGCACACCTCTGAAAAACAAACCCAGAACATTGCCTTCAGCACCGACTGCGGACGAACCTGGACAAAATATCCGGGCAACCCGCTCCTTGACATTGGTTCATCAGAGTTTCGCGACCCCAAAGTGCTTTGGCATGAACCAACCCGTCAGTGGATTATGCTTACTGTGCTGGCCGACCAACATAAAATTCGCTTCGACGGCTCTCCTGACCTCAAACGCTGGACTTATCTGAGTGAATTTGGCCCGGCCGGATCGGTAAATGGATTATGGGAATGTCCGGATTTATTTTTGCTCCCGGTGGAAGACCAGCCTGAAATAAGTAAATGGGTCTTGAAGGTGGATGAACAAAATGGAATCGGTGCCCAATACTTTATTGGTGATTTTGACGGCAGATCTTTTATCACCGATACGCCGAGTAGTTCCATTTTTCGGGTCGATTATGGCAATGATTTCTACGCCGCGCAATCATGGAGTGATACACCGGACGGGCGGCGTATCTGGATTGGCTGGATGAACAACTGGGCATATGCCAATGTGATTCCAACCTCGCCATGGCGCGGATTATTTTCCATCCCTCGCGAGTTGCGACTGCGAAAATATCCTGAAGGATTTGGCCTGATTCAACAGCCCATCCCTGAATTGAAGGTATTGCGCCAATCGATCTGTCGCTTCACCGGCATCGAGTTTGCGGCAGTTAATGCCCAACTTGCGGAGCTTGAACCGGGTATCAGCCTAGAGATTAAAGCCGAATTTACCCTGGATACAGATCCAGCCCATGAATTTGGAATCCGAATTTGCACAGGCGATTCCGAACAAACTGTGATCGGCTATGACTCTCAAGCGCAGGTGCTATTCGTGGATCGCCGCCGTTCTGGGGGCGAGACCACCTTTTCGCCTGAGTTCGGTGGTTTGCATTCTGCGCCATTGAGCTCGGAACAGGGCAAAATCGCGGTTCACATTTTTGTAGATTCCTGTTCGCTGGAAGTCTTCGGTAACGATGGGCGTGTAGTTATTAGCGATTTGATCTTCCCTGATTCACGTTCCGCGAAGCTGGAACTATATGCCATCGGCGCTGATGTTCAGTTGAACACTCTGGAGATTTGGCAGATGGATAAAGGGTTCAGACATGCTTAGCGCTTTCATCTTTGACCTCGACGGCGTTCTCACTGATACCGCCGAATATCACTTCCGCGCCTGGAACCAGCTTGCGGCTGAGGAGAACTTGCCCTTTTCTCGTGATGATAACGAACATCTCCGTGGAATTTCGCGGCGCGAATCGCTCATGCTTATCATCAAAGACCGCATTTATTCCGAAGCAAAGATCCAGGAAATGATGGAGCGCAAAAATAGTTATTATCTGGAATTTATTCGGGAAATTTCTCCGCGAGATTTGCTGCCGGGTGCAAAGGAACTTTTGGATGAGCTTTCTTCTGCCGGTTTAAAAATTGCCCTTGGTTCCGCCAGCAAAAATGCCAGCGATGTGCTCGAAAGCCTCGGCATTCGCTCTTTGTTCGATGCAATATCCGACGGATACAGCGTGGAACACCAGAAACCCGCGCCCGATTTATTTCTGCATGCCGCACGCCAGCTTAATCTTCCGCCGGCACAATGTGTGGTGGTCGAAGATGCGGCTGCAGGCATTCAGGCGGCTCGCACAGGTGGATTCCGTTCCATTGGCCTTGGGCCACGCGAACGCGTTGGCGAAGCAGAAATTATCTTTCCATGCCTGGTTGGGTTACACTTGGCCGATTTGCTGAAAGCCCTGAGCGCATAAAGGCTTTCATTAAACGTCACCGCCTGTGATTGGTTTGAAAAATTAAACACTGTAAAAACCTTGTTGCTTTCATTTTGACGAACAAAGCTCAGTACTTTGGTGGCAGCACCATTGGGCGCATTGATCATGCGCGATATGATCTTCGCTAGAAATATTCGGCTGCCGAGCGAGAAGAAATAAAAATCCCGCCCTCAGATTGAAGAGAGCGGGATTGATTGCTCAGTGGGGAAAATGCTAGTGCGCACCCATGGCTAAAGGCCTGAATTTATACCCATACACCAGGATTCCGCGCTCGTCACCGTCGGAGCGCAGTTTGCGGGTCACCATCTCGACCGGCATGCCAATTTCCACCGGCTGGTTGCCCAGGTCGGTCAGCTGCGCGGTCACCATCGGACCCTCATCGAGCTTGACCAGCGCCACTGTGTAGGGTGTGGTGTGATCATATCCGCTGGGCGCTTCGTAAATGGTTGTGTACGAAAAAACCTCGCCTTTCCCGCTGAAGGTGTAAAGGGTCTTTGCCTCACTGCCGCAGGATGGGCAAACATCGCGGGGCGGAAAAATCTTGTAATCGCAATGCGGGCAAACTTCACCGACCAGTCCGTATCGTTGCTGCTTCAGTCGCCAATGGCGTGGAATTTCCATTCGTTTTGCTCCTTGTTGAGTTCTGCAAGACTAATTTTAGTCCGTCTGTCTATCAAGAACTATCAGGCTGGTGAACATGAACCGGATGAAGCGTCCGGAACCTATCAAATCCTCTCAAGGATATGGGTGACGGCGGTGGATGCCGGTCCGCCCAGGGATTGGACCAGACTGAATCTTGCCCCCTTTAATTGTATGGACGGGTCGGCATCACCCCGAAGCTGGGTCACCGCTTCCACAGCCTGATAAACGCCGGTCGCCCCGCCCGGAAAACCACGCGCCTTGAGTCCACCCATGGTCGCGCAGGGAATTTTCCCCGTCCGGGCAATCGAACCATCCGCCGCCAGCTTCCAGCCATCTCCGCGCGAAGCGAAACCCGCGGCTTCGAGGGAAAGAGCGGCATAGATGCTGAAGGAATCATGGTATTCGAAAAAATCGATGTCAGTCAAACCAATCCCGGCTTTTTTCAATGCCTTTTCCACAGATAACTTTGCCGCGACGAATCCCAGCATATCGTGCCGGTCATGCAGCGCCAGCGTATCCGAAGTGGCAGCAGAGCCGGCGATTTTCACCAGCGGATGCGAAAATTCATTGGGCAGAAGCTCGCGGCGGGTAAGGATGACCGCCGCGGCGCCATCCGAATTGGGCGCCATGTCAAACATATTGACGGGATCGCTGACCATTTCGGCTTTGGTATAGGTTTCGGGCTTGATCGCCTTGCGGAACATGGCGTTCGGGTTTCCGGCGCCGTTGGTATGCGCGGTTAGTGCAAATCCGGCGAATCCATCAGCAGGGACAGAAAATTCGTGCATGTAGCGCCGCATGATCAGAGCGGCCTGGGCGCCGAGCGTCATGCCATGGATGGCTTCGTAGTCAGCATCACCCGCGGTCGCGAGGGCTTCCTCAACGCCTGAGCCGACTTTGTCGGTGAATTTCTCCACGCCGACGACCAGCACCACATCCACCATGCCGCTGGCCACCGCCAGATAGCCCTGGCGGAGTGCCGCGCCCCCCGATGCGCCTGCTGCTTCCACGGTGACGGCTTCAATGCCGGTCAGCCCCGCGAAATCAGCCAGTAGAACGCCGAGATGAGCCTGGTTGGACAGGTTGGGAGCGAGCATGTTACCCGCAAACAATGCTTGCGGATTAAGGCCACCGGCGTCCTTTATGGCGTCGCGGATTGCGATGAACGCCAGATCACGCAGGGAAATGTCCCAGTGTTCGGCGACCTCAGTCTGCCCGATGCCTGCAATAACGACTTCTGTCATAGATCACCTGTTTTAAATCCAAAGATTCTTAGACCCTTTGGATTATTTGAATTTCGAAATAATCCACCGAAACAAGACCCCTGCATACGCTGCGATAAAAGCGATGAGCAGCGGCAGGATAATGCCCGCATACCAGGGAGTGCTTTCAAATTTTGGTGTGAAACCCAATGCGCGGGCGGTATAAGATACAACCGGGATCCCGCCACCCATCAACAGGGCAATCAGCCAAGCTTTCTTGGGGTTGGCAGCGCTAAAGCCAAATGAAAATGCGATAATCATCAACGCAGAGAACTGTACTTCCTCAGCATTGAAATCATGCCAGCCAACCAACAATCCAAAGGCCAGTGCGCCAATGATGGTCCAGTATTTATTCTTCATTTTGCTTCCACAAGGTGGCGATCACGAATCAAGCAATTGTCTCATGGTATCGCTACTTCATCGTCAATTTGCCGCGGTAGCGCACGTAGGTGGCATAGTCTATCTCAGTCCGCCTGGAGATATAATCCTGCGTCTTGATTGCGAGGTCACGCCGGTCATTAATCTTGTCAGTGACATGGATATCGAACGCGTCGGAGCCTGCGCCGGAGCCGAACGAAACGACCAGGATGCGCTCACCGGGCTGGGCGATATCCAGGACCGCCGTCAATCCGATCATTGCCGCGCCAGCATAAGTGTTTCCGATCACCTGGACAAGCAAACCCGGCGCGATTTGTTCCATGCTGAAGCCAAGTTGTGAGGCCACCCGCTGCGGGAATTTGGTATTGGGCTGGTGGAAGATCGCCCACTTGTAGTCTTTGTGCGTCGTGCCCGCCGCCTGCATCAGGGCGGTCGCGGCCTCGGTGATGTGCTTAAAGTAAGCCGGCTCGCCGGTGAAACGCATGCCGTGTTCGGGGTATTTCTGGTATTCACGCCGCCAGAAATCCGGCGTGTCGGTGACATAGGAATACGATGCGTTGATCACTGCCAGTGACTCTTCGGCCGGACCCAGGACGTAAGCAGCACCGCCCGCGCCAGCCGTGTATTCAAGCGCGTCGCCCGGTTTACCCTGCGCCGTGTCCATGCCGATCGCCATCGCATAATGCCCCATCCCCGAACCGACCAGGCCCATGGCGGCCACCAGGGCTTCCGTGCCGGCTTTGCAGGCGAACTCCCAGTCCGCCGCCTGTGTGTTGGGAACGGCGCCGATCGCCTCCGCCACCAGCGTGGAGGTGGGCTTGACTGCGTAGGGATGCGATTCGGATCCCACCCAGACCGCGCGCAGCTCCGTCGGGTCGATCCGCGCCCGCAGCATGGCGTTGCGCGCCGCCTCGATGGACATGGTGATGACATCCTCGTCCAATCCCGGGACGGCTTTCTCTTTGATGGGCAGGCCGCCCTTGCCGCCTGTCCAGACCCGCGCGACTTCCTTTGCAGGCAGACGGTAACGCGGAACATAGGCGCCGTAGCCCATTATACCGACAGGCTTGACGGGTTTTAGTAAAGTGCTATTTTCAGGCATGAAGGCCTCTCTGGTAGTGGTTTTTGATTTCGTTGATAAATTAATGAACCTCAGGCTCATCATAAAATGATTATGTTTGGTCGAGCATTCTTCGCGCTTCGTTTGGGTCGCTCCAACTGACCATGTCCATATCTAGGTTTTTCACCATCTCAAAATCCGGACACCACATTTCAGCCATGATAACTGCTACTCCGGCTTGGTGAATCTGTTCTACATCGGAAGCACGTGAAACTCCATAGGAGAGGCTGATGGCGTCAGCTTGAGTATATTTTAAGAAATCAGCATATTCAACGAGACGTCCATTAATAAGGGCGCGCGTGGTCAATTCGGGGTGACTCTGTTTAATTTGCAGTAATTGCACGTGATCCCAGGAAATGAGCATAACGTGTTCTTGTGTTTTGGTATGTTCCAATAATCGCAAAACTTCCCGGGTCAAACTTCCTTGCGGTATAAAACCGACTTTAAGGTCAAGGGACAAGCAAACGCTGTTCTCCCGGGTCCAGACCAGAACTTCCTCTAAACACGGAAATGGTTCATTCTGAATTTTGATCTCTTTCAGCTCTGCCCAGGGTACATTGAAACACCAGCGGCCATCCGGCAAAGTGTAGTTATGCCGCAAAAATGCTACGCCATCCTGGCTGAGCTGCACATCCACTTCAAGAAAGTCAGCGCCAGATTCGCTGCCCAATTTCAGGGCTGACCAGGAGTTTTCTGGCGCAAGTCCTTCAGCGCCGCGATGGGATTCGATCAGAATACGACCGGTGACAGATTTTAATAAATCCTTTTTCATGAGATGTAAACCAGTTTACCGGTTCCACGCTTTCAAAATCTCTTCGGCTCTATCAATTCTAACCGTCTTCTCGGCGACCAGCTGCGCCGCCAGTTGTTCAATTTGCTCACCGCTCGCCCCGGCTGCGATGGCGACCTGGCGCGCATGCAGGGACATGTGTCCGCGCTGTATGCCCTCGGTGGCGAGCGCGCGCAGTGCGGCAAGATTCTGGGCAAGCCCGACCGACACGATGATCTCTGCCAGTTCCGCGGCAGTCTGGATGCCCATCAGTTTGATGGCTGCGCGCGCTGCGGGGTGGACCTTGGTCGCCCCGCCGATAATACCGACCGCCATTGGCATTTCGAGTGTGCCGACCAGATTCCCCTGCGCATCTTTGCCCCAGGTCGACAGGCTGGTGTATTTTCCGGAACGCGCAGCGTACGCGTGCGCCCCGGCTTCGATGGCGCGCCAGTCGTTGCCGGTGGAAATGACCACCGCGTCCACGCCATTCATGATCCCTTTATTGTGGGTGGCGGCGCGGTACGGATCGGAGGCGGCGAAGGCATAAGCGATAATGATCCCATCCCGAACTTCCTCGCCGGAGTATCGGTCAAATGCCAATTCATTGACCGGCACCGTGCATCTGGCGCGCGCAAGGCGTTTGTCCGCCAGATTGGAAAGAATCCGCAAATGTACTTTCCCGCCTGTGATCGTTTCCACTTGGGGAGCGAGTCGTTCGCAGGCGGTGTTGACGGCGTTGGCGCCCATGGCGTCACGCACGTCGTAGATCAGATGGACGACGAGGAAACTGCCGATGGGGGAGTCGTCAATGATGCGGACTTCCAAATCGCGCGCACCGCCGCCGAATTTCTTGAGTACCGGATCGATCTCGTCGGCCTCAGCCAGCAACTCGGATTTGTGTTCATAAAGCTTCAATCTGGCTTCATGCAGGTTCGGAACTTCAATGACCTGCATTTGCCCGATCATCAAGGGGGCTGTGGTCGTCGCCTGGAATCCACCGCCTGCCCGGACGAGTTTTGCCATAAAGGAGGCACCCGCCACCACAGAAGGTTCCTCGATGGCCATAGGCACGAGCACGTCTTTCCCGTTTACCTGGAAGTTGAGCCCGATCCCAAGCGGCAGGGCATGTGTGCCGATGACGTTTTCAACCATGTGATCGGCGGCTTCGGGGGAGAGCCCGCCTTGGGACTGGAATACCGCCAACTCCTCGGGACTCAAGCCGCTGGCGTTGGCGAGGTCCGCAAGGCGCTCGCTCAGGGATTTATTATAAAAACCCGGGATACGGGATGATGTCATGGGTCTTCTCACTCCTGAATTTACCAAAACGGATTGGGGCACCGGAAAACCGAATGGTTATCCCGCATTATTTTATCGTTCCCTTCTGGCAAAACCTATCAACTTGTCTGATTTGGACTCTCACAGTAAAATCAATCCGGAGGTGTCAGAATGCTTTTGACGCGACAACAGCTGGAGGAGCGACTGGTAGCGGTTCACCGTGCCAGCCTGGAGCTTGTCAAGGATGTTTCGCTGGATACCCTGTTGGAGCGCATCGCGACCGTCGCGCTGGAGCAGGTCAATGCCCGTTACGCCGCTCTGGGGGTTCTGGATGAGGACGGCAAACTCACACGGTTTATTCATGTTGGGATGACTCCCGAGCAAATCCGGCAGATGCCTCACCCGCCGGAGGGAGGGGGTTTAATCGGCGCGGTGATTGATGCCGAGTTCCCGATCCGTGTGCCTGAAATCAGCGAACATCCCCGCGCGGTCGGTTTCCCTGCCCGCCATCCGCGCATGCATTCGTTCCTGGGCGTGCCGATCCGGGCGGGCGATAAACCCCTGGGTCAAATCTATCTCACTGACAAAATTGGCGCAGCGGAGTTTACACAGGACGATGAGGGCATCATCGAGATGCTTGGTACCTATGCTGCGGTTGCCATTCAAAATGCCAGGTTGTACGATGACCTGCGCGAGCATGACCGCGCCCTGACACGCCGCAACGAAGACCTTATCCTGCTCAATAACATCGCCGAAGTGCTGACCGCCTCGCTCGACCTGGACAATATCCTGACCAAAACGCTGGCGCTCGTCATGGGCTACCTGAAGGTGGAAGCAGGTGAGATTTTCCTGTTGGAAGATGACAAGAAATCCCTGCGGTTGGTGCTGCATCGCGGCGAATCAGCCGAAGCCTTCTGGACGCGTAATCACTTCAATATGGGTGAGGGGATCATTGGGTTAGTGGCGCAGAATGGCGAAGCCATCGTCTCGCATGACCTGGCGGGCGATAAACGCTTTTTACGGGATGCGGTGGCGAAGGCTGGATTCCGCCAGCTCGCTTGTTTTCCCCTGACCAGTGCGGGCAACGTGGTAGGGGTTCTTAGTGCTGCGACCCGCAGCCTGACCCCGCTCGATGAGCACGAAGTCCAACTCCTGACTGCGGTCGGCGGGTGGGCAGGTCTGGCCATTGAAAATGCCCGCCTGCATAACAATGCCCGTCGCCTCGCCGTGCTCGAAGAACGCGAGCGCATCGGCATGGATCTTCATGACGGCATCATCCAATCCATCTATGGGGTCGGGCTGGTGCTTGAGCACGCCAAACTGCTCGCCGAAGAAGATCCCAAACATGCCCAGGTACGCATCCAGCAGGCCATCAAAGACTTGAATGAAACCATCCGCGATATCCGCTCATACATTCTCGACCTCCGTCCGCGCCAATTGGGCAACGAGAACCTGATGATGGGGCTCAAACGCCTGGTGACGGAGTACCGCGCCAACACGCTCAGCGAAGCCATCCTGAGCGGCACTGCTGATGATCTGAATGACTTGCAGCAGGACCAGGCACTGGCGCTATTCCATATCTGCCAGGAATCTCTGGCGAATATTGCCAAACATGCGGGGGCTAGGAAAGTTGAGATATTCATCTGGAAAACGGACGACCGGGTGCTGATGGAAGTCCGTGATGATGGCAGAGGCTTCGACACCGAAAAGATGTCCATGACGCTGGGTCACGGACTCTCCAATATTCATACGCGTACCCATAATGTGGGCGGTGACGTGGAAATTTCATCGGCTATCGGGGAAGGGACAAGCATCCTGGCCTGGGTGCCTAGGTTGGGGAAATAATCATCGGGTATAGGTGAACAAGCGGCATCAAGCCGTTTTTGTTTTTAAAAGACTTTGCGGTTAGAATCTCCATTCACATGCCAGCCTTCGCTATCGTACTGCTCCTCTTGTCGGCCGTTCTTCACACCACCTGGAATTTGTTACTTAAACAAACGAACGAAAAATACATGGCCACCTGGTGGTCCGTGCTGGTGGGGTCATGTATTTTCCTGCCAGTGCTGTTGTTCACCGGCCTCCCTGCCCGTGAAACTTGGATTTTACTATTCGCCAGCGTGTGTGTCGAAGTGGTTTACTATGCCCTGCTCTCAGCAGCTTACAATGATTCTGACTTTTCGCTGGTCTACCCTCTGGCTCGTGGGACAGCGCCTGCTTTTATTGCGTTATGGTCTGTTTTGTTTTTAAACGAGGTGCTGTCTCCCGGTGGGGTAGCCGGGTTGAGCATTATTATCTTTGGACTATTGATCGTCGGAGGCAGCGGTCTTTTTCTAAAGCATGAGAAGCCACACATGAAGGGCATCCTGCTGTCGCTGACCATAGCGCTGCTTATCTCAGTTTACACAACGATTGACGGCGCGGCTGTCAAGCAGACCTCTGCACTTCCCTATGCCGTGCTGGTATTCTTCTTTGCGCCCGTATTCACATCGCCTCTGATTTCGAAGCGTTATGGCTGGCAGAGGCTCACCTCTGTTTGGAACATCAATAGAACGCGTTTGATTGCGATCGGTCTTTTGACGGTCTGTGCTTATCTCCTCGCGCTGGCAGCCTATGCGATCGCGCCTATCAGTTATTCAGGTGCCATCCGCGAAGTCAGTGTGGTGTTGGGTGCATTTGCCGGCTGGCGATTCCTTGGTGAGAAGATGGGTGGCTGGCGTTTGTTCGGGTCAGCGATCATTTTTATTGGGATTCTGGTGATCGCTTGCCTGGGTTAGTAAGGCAAACGACCATGAGAATCCAGAAGCCTGCGTTCATATTTCAACATATTTGTGAATCCTCAGTTTTTCCTGATAAATTCGTTCCGCGAGTCACCAGAGTCCGCGTTTCACACATGCTTGCATAGATTAATTTTCCCTGAGGACTTTTTAAGGTAGATATGCGATATTTGCCTTTAATTGGCTTAGAGCCACCATATATGGGGGGTGATTTCTCCCTTTTGGTGAAAGTGGCTGAAACGCCCGTTCTAGAATGAGCCTGCTCATCCAAAACGTTCTTTAACATTTCGTTGTCTTAAAAAGTGTGATGTTTTTAAGTTAGCGTAGGTTTATCGTGTGGCAAACTTGACTGGTATTGATTAGAATAGACATGTAAGTAACGGATGGGTCATCAATCCCATTCTTGATGGAACCCCTTTCTGGGTTAATCAGTCCCAGAGTTACATCTTGATTTTATGACCATCTTTCAAACTCGTTGCGAGAGCGACGAGGTTAGATTTTTACATCCCAACCACCCCCCAAAGTTCGATAATATTCGGGGGTTTTCGGAGCCGCCTCATGAAAGCAGAGCAAGCCTGGCAATCGGTCCTCGGACAGCTTCAAACGGAGATGCCCAAAGCCTCCTTTGATACCTGGGTGCGTGACACCTGTGTCCTTTCCTATGACGATGGCATCCTCACCATCGGCGTTAATAATGCCTATGCCCGCGACTGGCTCGAGTCGCGCCTCGCCAGCACGGTCAACCGCCTGCTGGTGGGGGTAATGAACCGCTCTGTGGATGTGAGGTTTGTTGTCAGCTCGGGGGCAGACCAAAATGAATTAAGCGAAGAGCATTCCCAGGAATTATCAGACTTCGAAACTGATTCCCCGCCTATGGCTCCTATTTCAAGGGAACGCCACCCGGCTCTCAATCCCCGCTATACATTCGATAATTTTGTGGTTGGCTCAAACAATCGACTCGCCCATGCGGCAGCGCTTTCCGTTTCTGAAAATCCGGCTCATTCCTACAACCCGCTCTTCCTGTATGGTGGGGTGGGGCTGGGCAAGACTCACCTGCTGCATGCCATTGGGTATGCCTGCCATGAGCGTGGTTTAAATGTGCTGTATGTCTCGTCTGAAGAATTCACCAATGACATGATTAATTCCATCCGAACGCACACCACCCAGGCGTTTCGCGAGAAATACCGCTCGGCGGATGTGCTGCTAGTGGATGACATCCAGTTCATCGCGGGCAAGGAAAGTACCCAGGAGGAGTTCTTTCACACGTTCAACACCCTGCACGGGCAGGACAAGCAGATCATTGTTTCCTCTGATCGCCCGCCCAAGGCGATGGTCACGCTTGAAGAGCGCCTGCGCTCACGATTTGAGTGGGGGCTGGCAGCGGACATCCAACCGCCCGACCTTGAGACCCGCCTGGCAATCCTGCGCTCCAAGGCAGAGCGAACCGGGCGTTCCGTACCCGACGAGATCCTGGACACGATCGCACGCCGCGTGCAGTCGAATATTCGCGAACTGGAAGGTGCGCTTAACCGCATTGTGGCATTCGCCGACCTGAGCGGCTCACCCCTGACGCCTCAACTGGCCGAAGTGGCGCTGGCAGATCTGCTGCCTCAGCGTCGTGACCTGACACCTGACCAGGTGGTGGCTCTGGTGGCGAACAAGTTCAAGGTAACAGTGGAACAATTGACCGGGCGCGACCGCTCGCGGCAGATCGCCCTGCCCCGCCAGGTGGCGATGTACCTGCTGCGGCGCGAGGTGAATGTATCGCTCCCGCAGATAGGTGAAGTGCTTGGCGGGCGCGACCACACAACGGTCATGTATGCCATCCAGCAGATTGCGAATAAGATCGAAACCGATTCCGGGTTGCGCAGAGATGTGATTGATATCAAGCAGCAAATGTACGGGCAGGTAGCCGTTTAAATTGAATTTGGCTGTCAGAAAAAACAGGGCGCAGATTAATGGTCTGCGCCCTGTTTTTTACAGCTGATGATCAAAGCGAGATCATTATTAAGATCAGGGCTGCAGCGAATAACCATTGACCGAGGACGATCCACCCGGCGAACAGTGCAAACATACTGAAGACGCAAAAAAGCAGGCTGGCAACGCCGAAGATCTGCATATTGCGGATGATGGTTGACAGCGTGAGAAAGTGATTGGCGAAAGCCAGGAGCAACAATGAAATGGCTGGGAAAAGCAGGGCTGGAGTGGAGAGGTTGATGTCCATTCATTTTCCTGTACATGGTTGAGAACATGCACCAATTTTTTTTGATTATATCCGTCACAAGAGGTAAAAATACCATACCCCATTTCTTCGTTCGATGCCTGAATTAATGGTATACTATTCGCCGCTCTCAAAGGGGAGCAACATCTTGCCCGGGACGGGCAACAAGCGTCCCTGAGCGGGTTATTTGAACGAATATCCCCGCTAAACCCACTCCGTCCCACGCCAGCAACAGGCTGCGCACCGGAGGACGGACAAGAAGGAGAAATGATGGCTGTTATATCTATGAAAGCCCTCTTGGAGAGCGGCGTCCATTTTGGTCACCGCACCAACAAGTGGGATCCCCGCATGAAACCGTTCATCTTCACCGAGCGTAACGGCATTCATATTATTGACTTGCAACAAACGGTCAAATCCATCAATAACGCATATTCCATAATTCGCGACAACGTGGCCAATGGCGGTGTGGTGCTGTTTGTCGGAACCAAGCGCCAGGCGCAGGAAACTATCCGCGAAGAAGCCATGCGTGCAGGCATGCCCTATGTAACTGAACGCTGGTTGGGCGGCATGCTCACCAACTGGAATACCATGCATGCCCGCATCGTGGAGATGGAACGACTCGAGCATTTGCGCGACAGTGGTGAGATCAACCGCCTGACCAAGAAGGAAGGCTTGCTCATCGAGCGCGAGATCACCCGTCTTAACACCCGCCTGGATGGAGTCCGCTCCATGAAGGGACTGCCTGATTTGGTCTTTATTGTGGATGTCGGCCGCGAAGATGCCGCCGTGCATGAATGCAACATCCTCAATATTCCCATCGTTGCGCTGGTGGATACCAACTGCAACCCGGACGGGGTGGATTTTGTCATCCCCTCGAACGACGATGCGATCCGTGCCATTAAGTTGCTGGTCGGGAAGATGGCAGATGCTGTGCTTGAAGGCAAGGCGATGCGCAAAGACGAGGAGCCTGAGATGGAAGTCGCACTGGCTTCGGAAGCCGGCGCCCCCGACGCTGCTTCGGTAAAGAAGCAGGCTCGTCCCGCCGTGGAGACGGAAGAAGAGCTGGGTGACGAAGCGCTGCTTGGCAAATCCACCCTCGCAAAACTGGGACCTAAAGTAGAGGTCGAGGTTGAAACCGAAGTTAAAGCTGAAGGTAAAACTGAAGTTGAGACTGTAGCTGAGATCGAAGTTGAGACAGCCGATGTGACAGAGGCGCTTTCAGAAATTGTCCCCGAACCCTTTGAGCCTGTTGCCAAGGCAGAAGTCGCTCAAGAAGTTGTTGCAGCACCTGAAGAAAGTGTAGCCGCTGCCCCGAAAAAGCGCACACGCACCGCTGCAAAGCCCAAAAAGGAAGCGGCGGACAAGAAGCCAGCGGAAAAACCTGCGGCTGCCAAGCGCACCCCGAAGCCTAAAACTGATAAGAAAAAGTAAAGACGAAAAATTGAATGGACAGGAAATTGCTCGATGGAAATCACAACTGAAATGATCAAAGAATTGCGCGCCGCAACCAATGCCGGTGTGCTTGATTGCCGCAAAGCCCTGACTGAATCCAATGGGGACTTCCAGAAAGCCGTCGACTGGCTGCGTGAAAAAGGCGTGGCGATCGCCGCGAAGCGCGCTGACCGCGCCGCATCGAATGGCGTTGTGGAACTTTACTCGCATGGTGGTGGCCGGGTGGGCGTCATGGTGGAGGTCAACTGCGAAACCGATTTCGTTGCCCGCTCGGATGCTTTCCGCACTTTCGCCCATGAAGTTGCTCTGCAGATCGCCGCTTCTGCGCCCCACTACATCACTGACGCGGAAATTCCGGCTGATGTGATCGCGCATGAATCTGAAATCGCCAAGAAGCGCGCCATCGAAGAAGGCAAGCCCGAGTCCGTCGCTGATAAAATTATTGAGGGCCGACTCAACAAATTCAAGGATGAGACCTGCCTGCTGCGCCAGGTCTACATCCGGGATGAGAATCTCACCGTCGAGAAATTGCTGCATCAGATCATCGCCAGCACTGGTGAAAATGTCATTATTCGCCGCTTCCAGCGTTGGGAACTGGGTGAAGGTATCGCTGAATAACTCATAAAAGAGCCAACCGCAAGGCTGGCTCTTTTATGTACCCTGTTTAGAGTACAATTTCTGTCAGAAACGCAGACCAAGATTGAGAGTGAAAGGAATACAAATGCCTGAGCTTTTGTACAAACGCATCTTGCTCAAATTTGGTGGTGAGGCTCTGGGCGGTGAGAATGGTTTCGGCATAAACGTTGATGAAGCTGAAAACATAGCCCGCCGCGTGCAGGAAATCTATCAACTGGGCGTGCAGGTCGCGATTGTCATCGGGGCAGGGAACCTGTGGCGCGGCAAACAGGGGCTCGACCATGGCATGGATCGCGCCACCGCGGACTACATGGGCATGCTTGGTACGATGATGAATGCCCTGGCCCTGATGGATGCACTCGAGCGTATCGGCGTCTACACGCGCGTCCAATCCGCCATCGAAATGCGGACTATTGCCGAGCCATACATCCGCCGGCGCGCAATCCGCCATCTTGAAAAAGGACGGGTGGTTATTTTCGGCGCGGGAACGGGGAATCCATTCTTCTCCACCGACACGGCAGCTGCCCTTCGCGCCACTGAGATTGACGCAGAGGTGTTAATCAAAGCCACCAAGGTGGATGGAGTCTATGACTCGGACCCGAAGAAGAATCCCGGCGCGGTGAAACTCGACGAGTTGAGCTACATCGACGTGTTGAATCGCCGCCTCACATTTATGGACAGTACCGCTATCACACACTGCATGGAGAATAAAGTTCCGATCCTGGTCTTGAATCTCTGGGACCCCAATGCGCTGCTTCAGGCTTTGAAAGGCGAGAAAGTCGGGACCCTTGTGAAGGTATAGACTGTCGCTAAGGTCAGATGGTGTAATTCATGTAACAAAAAAAACCCTCATCGATATTGATAGTCTTTGAGGGTTTTTGCAACCTAACGGCTGTTAGAATCAGACCAATCCTTTGGTAGTCGGGTGCTTATCAGGTTGCGATTGAATCCAATCGGATAACAACCGGCGCAGCATTGGCTCGAGGAACGCCTTTTTTGAGCTGCAAAGTGGTCAATTTTTTCCAAAGTAGCGCATTTTGAATTTTTAGGGTATCCTTGTGATAACCTGTCGTTACTTCCAAGGAGGTCACCGTGATTAAAGAGATTCTCAAAGACGCTGAATCACGCATGCATCATACCATTGAGGTATTGAAAGTTGACCTTGCCGGCATCCGTACGGGGCGCGCCAATCCCGCATTGGTTGAAAAACTACATGTGGAATATTATGGAGCTGAAACACCGCTTATGCAGCTGGCAGCCATCAGCGTCCCTGAACCGCGCCAGTTGTTGATCAAACCTTTTGATCCGACCTCAGTGAAGTCGATTGAGAAGGCGATCATGGCGTCCGACCTGGGTCTGACCCCTAATAACGACGGTAAACAAATCCGCCTGACCCTGCCACCCCTCAATGAAGAACGTCGCCGCGAGCTGGTCAAGCATGTCCATAACCGTCTCGAGGAGAGCCGCGTTGCTGTCCGAAATGTGCGCCGCGATGCCATGAAGGATATGAAAGACGCTGAGAACGAGAAGCTGTGCTCGGTAGACGAACTCAAACGCGGCGAACAGGATCTCGAAAAGATCGTTGAGCGTCAGATGCAGGAAATCGAGAAGGCGGGGCAAGCCAAAGAAGCTGAAATCATGGAGGTCTAGCGGGATTGATGGCAAAGAAAGCCGGAAGTCGCCCCAATCTGCAACAAGTCCCCAGGCATGTTGCCATCATTATGGATGGCAACGGCCGCTGGGCGATCAAACGCGGATTGCCGCGGCTTGCCGGTCATAAAGCCGGCACGGAAAATCTGCGGCGCATCATCGAAGCCTCGGTGGAATTCGGGGTCAAGTATTTGACCATCTATGCGTTCTCCACCGAGAATTGGGGTCGCCCTTCCGAAGAAGTCGAGGGGTTGCTGCGTATCCTTGAAGATGTAATCGACCGCGAATTGACAGAACTCGATAAGCAGGGGGTCCAGATCCGACACATTGGCCGGTTGGAACGCCTTTCTCCCAATCTTCAAGAAAAGGTTTTGGATGCAATGGATGTCACCCGTCACAATGACCGGTTGATATTGTGCGTGGCATGGAATTATGGCGGACGAGATGAGATCGTCTACGCTATCCAGCATATGCTCAAAGATGGCATCCGGCCAGAAGATGTGACCCCGGAACTGGTCAGCCAGTATCTCTTCACTGCTGGAATCCCGGACCCGGACCTCATTATCCGCACTTCAGGGGAATTACGCATCAGCAATTTCCTGATCTGGCAGACGGCTTATTCCGAGTGGTACATCACCCCTACCTTCTGGCCTGATTTTGGGAAGGAAGAATACCGAAAGGCGCTCGAAGCCTTCAGCCAGCGAGACCGCCGTTACGGCGGTCTTCAATCCAAGGAATACGAAACCACTCATGAAAATCAATCGTGAGTTAGCTGCGGTTGTATTAGCGGCAATCGGTATTCCGGCGATATACCTTGGGGGTATATTTTTTTTCATCCCTTTTGCAATTATGACAGCCATCGCCGCTTGGGAGTTTGGACGCTTATTCCGCCCTTTAGATATTCAACCGTTTGATGTGCTGACGGTGGGGGGGACGCTGGTGGTTCTCATTGCGAGAGCCTACTTTCCATCCATAGTTACACCGGTCTTAACCTTATCCACCCTCATAGTGTTGGCTGTTTACCTCGTGACCTATGAACGCGGTCGCGATAGAGCCGCAACCGATTTCGCGGTCACCCTGGCAGCAATCCTTTATTTGGGTTGGGTCGGGGGATATTTTTATGATCTGCGTTCCATGCCTGAAGGCCTGGGCTGGTTTATCCTGGTGATGGTTCCCTTATGGATTTCAGATTCTGCTGCCTATTACATTGGCTCGCGGTTTGGAAAGCATAAGATGACCCCGCGCCTCAGCCCCAAAAAATCATGGGAGGGCTATATTGCCAGCATCATCGGCGGCGGAATGGGCGGGGTTATCGTTGCGCTTGGCTTGAACAGCCTGGGTCTGTTGCATGTTGCGCTTCTCCATGGCCTGGTTATCGGTTTGCTGATGGGTGCGGTCCCCACCCTTGGCGATCTGGGAGAGAGCATGATCAAACGACAGGTAGGGATAAAGGACTCCAGCAACCTCATCCCGGGTCATGGAGGTGCATTCGACCGAATTGACTCATGGCTTTGGGCGGCACCGGTCGGGTACCTTTACATCGTCTGGTTCATAATTTAAATCTAATATGGCAGTGGCGCGCAAAGCGCCGCACTTATTTTTCCTCGGAGAAAATTCATGTTGCACGATGAACACATTGGCAGTGAGCCTACCCGCAACCTGGGGCTGGATCTCGTCCGCGTGACGGAGGCTGCCGCGCTGGCAGCCGGGCGTTTCATGGGTCGCGGCGATAAGAATGGCGCTGACAAAGCCGCTGTGGACGCGATGCGATTGGTGCTGAACAGTATTGACATTAACGGGGTCATTGTCATCGGTGAGGGAGAAAAAGATGAGGCGCCAATGCTTTACAATGGCGAGCATGTTGGTTCAGCCGGGCCCACTGCGCCCGAACTGGATATCGCCGTTGACCCGATTGACGGCACACGGCCGGTCGCCTTAGGCCGTTCCAATTCCATCACGACGGTCGCCATCGCACCACGAGGGACGATGTTCAATCCGGGGCCATTCCTTTATATGAACAAAATCGCGGTGGGTCCCGAAGCCAGGGGCAAGATCGATATCGAAGCGCCCATTACCGACAACCTACGGGCAGTCGCAAAGGCGAAGGGCAAAGATCTTGAGGATCTGACTTGCATCATTCTTGACCGACCCCGACACGATGAGATGGTGGCGGAGATGCGCCGGGCGGGTGTGCGCATCCGCCTGATCCCGGATGGTGATATCAATGCGGCCTTGATGACCGCCTGGCCGGAATCGGGCATTGATGTCCTGATGGGGATCGGCGGTACTCCTGAAGGGGTTATCGCTACATGCGGGTTGCGGGCGATGGGAGGCGAGATCCAGGGAAAATTGTTCGCGCGGAATGAAGATGAGATCCGTCGCGGT
>JBGPQJ010000027.1:0-23609 GCA_041488995.1 Anaerolineae bacterium | reverse complement strand
TTTCTGCACGGTGGCGGTGGTGCTGGGTGGATGTGGCAACCCCAAATTGAACAACTTGGCGATTATCACTGCCTAGTCCCCGATCTGCCCGAACAAGGTCAGAGTGTGAACGAAAAGCCTTTCACTATTCAGGGTAGTGCCGAGCGGATTGCCGAACTCATTCGAGTACGGGCACACGATGGAAAGGCACATGTAGTTGGTCTTTCTGAAGGGGCACAAATCACTGTAGCATTATTAAAGATTGCACCGGAGCAAGTGGATCACGCCATCGTCAGTAGTGCGCTGGTGCGACCTATTCCCGGCGGAGGTCTGCTGACGCCAGGGCTTATTGCACTTGCATTTCGTTGGTCGGTCCCGCCATTCAAGAACAATCCATGGTGGATCCGTTTGAACATGAAATACGCTGCTGGCGTTCCCGATAAGTATTATCCACAGTTCAGTCAAATCTTCAGGGAATTAACAGAGTCTGGATTCACAAATGTCATGATCGAAAATCAACGGTTCCGCCTGCCGCAAGGATTAGACCGAGTCAAGGCTCCCACACTGATTATCGTGGGGAAACACGAATATGCTGCCATGCGGAAATCAGCCCGCGACCTCGCGGCTGCCATCCCTGGGGCACAGGCTTATGAAGTGGTACACACGCGAAAGATGTCGCTGGCTGAAGAACACAACTGGAGCCTGACTGTACCGGACTTGTTCACACAGACTGTGCGTGCATGGATCACTGGTCAGCCGTTACCGACTGCCTTGCAACCACTTAGGTCGTAGGCGGTAATTGCACGTAATTCGGCAAGGCGATAGAAAAAAGATGGCGCCCAACGCCCGCATCCATCCGACCGCCTTACTCTTTCACTGCGCTTCGTGGATGCTTCGCAGTTTGAGTAGTTTCCAAGCGTGAAATCTGCAAAGTTTCGTGCTATGATGATTTTGGCGTCGCGCCATTACGGCGACAGGTATCTCTTTCGGTGTGCCTAGCAAAGCCACACCGTTGGGCGATTCGCCGTTCACAACTTCCGAGTTCTGACGCTTCTTCTGTCTGATGTGGGGGATCACAGACTCATTGGAGGTTGAGATGCAACCCTATCATTTGTTCCCTTTCCACCTTTCGACACGCGTCGTTACCCTTCTGATGGTCGGCATCCTGGGTATCTCAGGCTGCAACATGCCAGGAGCCAAGCAGGATTCGAATTATGCTAGTCAGTCCCAGGCGCTTTCCGGAGTGGGCAGCCAGAGCGCTGGCGAAGGGACCATGCGCCTGGAGTATGACCACAACTTCAGCTTCGACTATGGCGGCAGCAACACGGTGCACATGGACATCACGATCAAAGGCGAGGTCCCGCTCACCATCACACAGATCGGAGTCGGGGCGACGCTTAAGTGTATTGACGGCGAGACTCCCTACTTTCAAATGTCGGGGAGTTCAACCATCCCCTTCGAGGCCACCGCCGACTTCACGAACGGCGACAAGCACTGTTCCTGTTCGCTCCCTGATTCCATCGAGGTCAACATCCTTGGCAAAACTTACTTCGAATACCTAACACCCGAAATCAAATGCCCACAACCGAGGGTCGCCCTGCAAGTGAAGGAGAAATGGTTTACCGAACACAAATGGCAGTGCGTCTGCGATGACCCGGACGACACCAAGAAGCTACATGTCGAAGAGAGTATGGCGATGTTCCCCATGGTGGGCAACCCCGAACTGGAGAAGAAGACCATGGTATTCCCATTCATGTGTCCGGGGGAGTCGACCCTGAGGGCAACAACATTAGATCCTACAGGCATGGGGTCTGGCAGCTACCAATGGATATTCTCATCAGGCATTAATGAGGGCCCCGATCGGTACAAGCTCGGACCCAGCTTTGAGAATTGGAAGCCAGGCATGTCAACGGAGCCGATCCAATGCTTTTCGGGCGAGTGGGGCCCGTCTCTGGAGAGCATCCCTCAACCAGTGAGGGAATGGTTGGAATAGAACCGGTTTCTTCCCTTTAGGCGTGGGATAGGTCCTGAGCCGGCCATTTACTGTGGTGGCGCTTGCTGCACCGCCTGGAAGACAAGGCCTCGCTCTGTAAGACGGTCACGGGGGGCGACAATGCCTCGTCTGGACGCTGCAGAGGTGATAAGCTGTCTACCGGCGTGGTCGCGCTGTCCGGCGCTCTTCCTGACAATATTGTGATGCCCGCATGCAAGGCCGGGGGCAATAAATTACCCGAGGATGTGTTAAAATACCCAGTGACAATAGAAGTATTAATAATGATAGAGCCGACAGGTGATTTGACAAAGTAAAACCTGGCTCATTCATCATCTTAAAATGGGGATTGCGCCTATGTCTCAATCGCCAGGGTTATCACAACGACTGAATCGCACATCGCTAATCGTGACCTTCATCTACCAGGGATTGGTGATTATCGCCTTCCTGGTATACCCCATCCTGGCTTACCAGTTCATCAACACGCCGTTCATCGGGGCATTCATCGATAATACGATGGTAGTCAACAACGTCCATCCCGAACCGGTCCCCGCCAACTGGGATCTGGTGCGGCAGGGGGTACAGCAAGGCGATCAACTCCTCACACTGAATAATAACCCGGTCAGCAGCTACTCCGAGATGCGGCAGGTCCTGCTTCGGCATTTCCCTGGAGAGACCATCCCGGCAGTCTTTCGGCAGGTGGATGGCGGGGAAGTCACCTACCAGATCGCCCTGCGCAACTTCACATTCAGCGACCAGATCGAGTATTTCTTCATCCCGTTTATCGTAGGTCTGGTTTATATGGTCACCTCATGGTGGATCTTTGGTCTGCGCCGTGGGGAAACCTCCGGACGCGCATTTACCGTTTTTGCATCCTCCGCAGCCTTGGGAGCAAGCGGGCTCTTCGACGTTTACACCACCCATAATTTCCTTTACCTGTGGGGACTGGTTCTACCCATGATTGGCGCCGGGTTGATCCACCTGGGTCTGGTCTTCCCCCAGGAAGCCCGGTTCATGCGCGGGCGACCTTACCTGCGCTGGGTCGGTTACGTAGTGGCAGCCGCGCTGGCAATTTACGGAGGCGGGGCGCTCTACAACCTCGCCCAACCACTTGAATTCATCAACCGCTGGCGTTATAGCTATGCATTTGTCGGCATCTCGGTGCTGGTGTTCCTGGCAATCATGCTTTACCGGCGTGTCTCCGCGCCGTCACCGGTCGTGCGGCAACAAAGCGGTACCATTCTGCTCGGCGCGCTGATCGGCTTCGGACCCATGACATTCTGGTTCCTCTCGAACATCGTTTCCCCTCAGAATTTCAACCCGTACATCCTGCTCTTCGTCATCATCTTCCCGCTGACCACCGCCTATACCGTCCAGCGTGCGCGCATGCTGCGCACCGATTATTTGGTGAGCCGTGGCGTTGCCTACGCGCTGCTGATCGTGCTAGTCCTGATCGGGTATATCCTCCTGACCATCGGGTTGAGCCTGATCTTCGGAACGATGATCCCTGCCAACAACCCTTTGCTGATCGGTTTGACGGTCATTCTGCTGGTCCTGGTATTGGATCCCCTCCGAATCCGCCTGCAGCAATACGTGGACTCAGTCTTCTTCCGCGGGCAGCGTGCCTATCAGGAACGCCTGCAGGTCTTTACCCGCCAGTTGACCAGCACCGTTCAACTGCCCGAGGTACTCAAAGTGCTGCGCGAACAGGTGATGACCACCCTGCTCCCCAGCCGCCTGCACATCTACATTTACGACATCGTGAGCGACCAGCATGTCGCCACACCCGATGATACCGGCCGTGCGACGAGCGATATCCGTTTCATAAGCAGCAGCGTACTCCCGGCCGTCATACGCAACGAGCATATGCCGTTGTTCTTCGACCGGAATAACCCGCCCATAGGCCTCGAGCCCGAAAAGGCGCGCCTCATGCTGCTGGGAGCAAGCTTGTTTGTGGCCATGCCCGGCAAAGACCGGCTGGTAGGCTGGCTGGCACTTGGCGATCGGCTTTCGGGCGAGAATTACTCCACCGCGGATCTCACATTCCTTGAATCGCTCTGCGACCAGGCAGCCGTCGCCCTGGAGCGCGCCCAGATCGTGACCAACATGGAGCGCCGCGTGCACGAGATGAACGTCCTCTCGCGCGTGGCTCAAGGCATTAATATCACCTTGACCTTCGATGACATTCTGGAGCTGATTTACGCCCAGGCGATCCAGGTGGTACCGGGTAGCGATTTTCGCCTCACCCTCTACAACCGCACCGGCCAGTATTTTTACTACGGCTTTTATCTGGAAAACGACGAGCGCATCAAAAGGCTGGAAAACCAGCCCCTGCCCATCAAGTCAACCCTCGACCAGGAAGTGGTCAATTTGCGCCGGCCGGTGATCACGCAGGACTACCTGCGCGAGAGCCAGATTCTGGGCGTAACACCCTCCAACGAAGGTCTGTATGCGTGGATCGGCGTCCCGCTTAATGCAGGTGCTGAAACCATTGGCGCACTGAGCATGGGCAGCCGTGACCCCAGCATCCTGTACAGCCCTCGCCAGGTGGAACTGCTCCAGGCCATTGCGGACCAGGCGGCGGGTGCGATTGTTAAAGCCCGCCTGCTCCAGGAAACGGAACGGCGCGCCCTCCAGTTGAGCACGCTTAACACCCTCACCCGCCAGCTGACCTCCACACTCGAAATCGAGCCGCTGCTGAAGAATCTTCTCGAAAGCGCGGTCAGCATTTTGAACTGCGAAGCGGGAAGCCTTTTCCTGATCGACGAGCAGACCGATGAACTGGTCTTCCGCGTTACGGTTGGCGTGGTCGCCAGCAACCTGGTGGGCCAGCGACTCCCTGCCGGTTCCGGCGTGGTGGGCAAGGCAGTTACCACCCGTGAGGCGGTTATCGTCAACGAAGTCCAGGCCTCCCCGCAGTGGAATGCCCGGACGGATCAGCAGACCGGGTTTGTGACGCGCGCCATCCTGGCGGTGCCGCTTGAAGTCAAGGACCGCATCATCGGCGTGATCGAGATCATCAACAAGAAGGACGGGCTCCCTTTCACCGAGGACGACCAGACTCTGCTGACCGCTTTTGCCGGCCAGGCGGCGGTCGCCATCGACAATGCCCGCCTCTACACCCTGACCGACCAGGAACTCTCCGCGCGCGTGGAAGAACTATCGGTCATGCAGCGCATTGACCGGGAACTGAACGCCAGCCTCGAAGTTGAGCGCGCCATGCGCATCACGCTGGAATGGGCGATGCGCCAGTCCGCGGCAGAGGCCGGTTTGATCGGCATTCTGCAGGAAAAAGGCGTGCGCTTAATGGCACAGCAAGGGTATGGTGAGTCGCTCGCGGCATACGAGAAGGCGGCACTCCCGCTGGACCACCCGGCGCTGGTTGAAACGCTTGCCAGCGGGCAGCCGCATCAAATCATGCTGGACAGCGGCGAGAAGGAAAAATCCTTCCTCAGCGCCGCGCGCAGCCAGCTCGTTATCCCTATCCGCCGGGAGGCCAAAGTCATCGGCCTGTTCGTACTCGAAAGCACCCAGCCCGATCAGTTCGCTGAACAGGCCCAGAGCTTCCTGAGCCGCTTAAGCGACCATGCCGCCATCGCCATCGCCAACGCCCAGCTTTACGATGAGGTCCAGCAAGCCAACATCGCCAAGAGCGAATTCGTCTCCTTTGTCGCGCACGAACTTAAGAACCCGATGACTTCGATCAAGGGCTATGCCGAGTTGCTCGCCGCCGGCGCGGTGGGTTCGATCAACGACATGCAGAGCAACTTCCTGTCCACGATCCGCAGCAACATCGAGCGTATGAAGACCATTGTGGAGGACCTGAACGACAACTCCAAGATTGAAGCCGGGCGGCTGCGCCTTGATTACAAAGCGGTGGATATTAATGAGGCCGTGGATGATGTCATCCGTTCGACCAAGAGCCAGATCGAGGAAAAGAAGCAGACCATCGAGGTGCAGTTCGGTCCTGACCTGCCGAAGATCTGGGCAGACCGCAACCGCCTGATCCAGATCATCGTGAATCTGGTCAGCAATGCACACAAGTACACACAGGACAACGGGCATATTCTGGTCAGCGCTGAGAAGAGCATGAACATATGGGATCCTGCTGGCGCGCGGGAAGTCGTGCATATCTGGGTGAAGGATGATGGGATTGGTATCAGCCGCGAGGACCAGGTCAAGATTTTCCAGAAGTTCTTCCGCTCCGAAGACGACCAGGCGCGCCGTTCCCCCGGCACAGGTCTGGGCTTGAATATCACCAGGAGCTTGATTGAAATGATGGGTGGAAAAATCTGGTTTGAGAGCGAATTCCGTAAAGGCACCATATTCCACTTCACTGTTCCGGTTTCGGAAAGCTAGTCAGGGGTTAAACCATGGCACTTCTCGCCGCAGTTGGATATGCACAGGCGCTCGACGGCCGCGAGGCCGGATTGCAGGCCACGCACCAGGCACTTAACAGCCTTGAGGCGAGTACCTCCGCGTTTGGGATTGTGATCGTCCCTTATCGCTATGATCCTCAGCAGGTCATCAGCGGCGTTGCCAGCCTGTTGGGGAATACGCCCATTATTGGATTCAGCACCACGGCAGCGTTAAGCCAGGATGGGCAGCATCCCCAATCGGTCGTCGTGGCGCTGCTCAGCGGTGAGGATATCCAGGCGGAGGCACACTGGTTCCCATCCTATGCCCAGAGCAGCCAGGATATATCCACGCGGATGCTGCAATTGCTCGACTACCAGCAGCGCCCTGCCAGATCGATCCTGATTTTTGCCGACGGTTTCAACGGCGATGCTGAACAACTGTGCAATGCCATCCCGAACCATATTCCGATTGTGGGAGGACTGGCCAGCGGCGAGCTCCACACCGGCACTTCGTTCCAAATCGCGGGAAGCCAGTCTGGCATGAGCGGTCTTTCTGCGGCATTCCTGCGTGGAAAATTCAAAGTCGGCATCGGCACGGGGCATGGCTGGCAGCCGGTGGGTCCACGCACGCGTGTCACGCGCTCACGCGGTTACTGGCTGAGGACACTGGACGGCCGTCCGGCCTCTGAGACATACGCCCGGCTGTTCGGCTATCCCACGCGTGACTGGGCATTTGCCCCCCTGAACCATCTGACCCGGTTGTACCCGCTCGGACTTGATCAGGGAAAGGGCAGCAGCGATTTGCTGATCCGCGCTCCCCTGCGCGTGGAGGCGGATGGCAGCCTGCGGATGAACGTGCAAATGCGCGACGGAAGCGATGCCTATGTCCTGGTTGGCATCCCAACCGCCTGCAAAGAGGCCGCTGAAAAGGCCGCCCAGCAGGCCATCACCGCGCTGGGGGAGGCCAAGCCTGTATTCGCCCTGGTGCTGGTGGACGTTGCCTGGCAAATGCTCATGCAGCCCCAACCGGGTGAGGAAATCAACGCGGTGCAGAAGGTCTTCGGTAAGGATTTCCCGATCGCCGGTGGCTATACACTGGGTCAAATCATTCCCGGCAGCGACCTCACCCCGCCAAAGTTCTTGAACCAGCAGATGCTGGTGATCGCTTTCGGCTCCACAGAAAAATAGCTCAATAAAGCACATATTTAAACGAAAGAGGCGGATTTTCACCCGCCTCTTTCTTCTTTCAACCACTTTGAGGAGAAGAAACTCACGCGGAAATAAATCTAGGCTGGCAGGTTAACCTGCGGCAAGTGCTGCATGGCTTCCTGAACTGCCTCGACCGGGTATTCATAATCTTCCAGTTCGCCACTCAGATACTTTTGATAAGACAGCATGTCGAAGTGCCCATGCCCGGAGAGATTGAACAGGATGACGCGCTTCTCACCCTTCGCCTTGGCGTCCAGGGCCTCATCCACGACTGCACGGATGGCATGCGCAGACTCCGGAGCGGGGATGATCCCCTCGGCACGGGTGAACTGGACAGCAGCCTCGAAGGTGCCGGTCTGCGGCACGGCAACGGCGTCGATGTAACCGGCATCATGCAATGCAGACAGGCTGGGCGCCATGCCATGGTAGCGCAACCCGCCGGCGTGGATACCCGGCGGCATGAACTTATGGCCAAGGGTGTACATCTTCACAATCGGTGCCGTCTGGGCGGAATCACCATAATCGAAAGTGTAAACGCCCTTGGTCAGCGAGGGAGTGGCGGTCGGTTCAACGGCCAGCAGGCGGGTGCGCTGCCCGTCCTTGAGATTCTGGCGCAGGAAGGGGTAGGCGATTCCAGCGAAGTTGGAGCCGCCGCCCACACAAGCGATGACCACATCCGGGTACTCACCCGCCAGGTCCATCTGCTTGAGTGCCTCTTCACCGATCACGGTCTGGTGCATGAGCACATGGTTGAGCACCGAACCCAGGCTGTATTTCTTTTTCCCTTCTGAGGTAGCGGCGACTTCCACCGCCTCTGAAATGGCAATCCCGAGCGAGCCATTGTTTTCCGGGTCATTTTCCAGCAAAGAGCGGCCGTAGTGGGTGCGGTTAGTCGGGCTGGCAAAGACCTGCGCCCCGTAGGTCTCCATGAAAATACGACGGTAGGGTTTCTGGTTGTAAGAGACCTTCACCATGTAGACTTCAAGTTCGATATCAAAAAAGTTGCACGCCATCGCCAGCGCCGTGCCCCACTGGCCGGCGCCGGTCTCGGTCGTCAAGGCCTTCGTCCCGGCGGCCTTATTGTAAAACGCCTGGGCGATGGCGGTGTTCGGCTTGTGGCTGCCGACCGGGGAAACGCTCTCGTTTTTATAGTAGATATGAGCGGGTGTGCCAAGCGCCTGCTCAAGCCGCCGGGCGCGGATCAATGGTGTGGGACGGTACAGCTTATAGATTTCACGAACGGCTTCCGGGATCTCGATAAAACGCTCCTGGCTGATCTCCTGCAGGATGAGTTCCATCGGGAATAGGACAGACAGGAAATCAGGCGTGACCGGTTCCTTCGTGCCGGGGTGCAGAACAGGTGTCGGTGGAACGGGGCTGTCTGCCATGATGTTGTACCAGAACTTCGGTAAATCTTCTTCGTTTAATAAAAAGCGTGTCTGATTGGAATTGGCGGACATGGTGATCTCTCCTTTTTGAAATGAATGAAAATGGGCGGACAGATAAACGTTTCTTCAACGACGAATGCTCATGGTACAAATAACGGCATCGGCAAGGGTCCTTCCGGGTTGTGCATGCGTTCAATCAATACGACTTCGGCCGGCAGGGATAGATCGGGCGCGGGGGTGCAGCTGCGTTCCTGCAGGGTCATCTCAATCGCTTGAGGGTCCACGCTGACGGTAAAAGCGGGTTGAGTTTGAGTGTTCATAACATCCTCCTTACCTTTCTCATGATGGATTAAATAAAAACGCGTTCGTCCCAATAACGGGACGAACGCGAAGTCCGTGGTGCCACCCGAATTAAGCTGCCGGTTATTAACCGAAACTCCCGCCAGTGATGCGACAGGAGAAAAAGCCAGCTTCACTCTGTTTCAGATACAGGCGCAACCGCCGATATCCTAGCTCTATAACGGGAGCGTCCCGGCTCAGGCTACTCGTTTTCGCTTTCGCCCTGCAACTCCGAGGTCCATTCGGCGCTGTCGTTTCGGGCAGGACTTGCACCAACCGCCTGCTCTCTGTACCGTCGTACCGCGCTTACTCGTCCTCATCGACGTCTTTTGAATATTTCCGCTGATTATAGTCAGATTGCCGGTCCTGTCAAGGCCCAGTTACCCAAGCCCAGTTACCGATACCCGGCAGGTGTCCCGCGCGCATAGACTAATGTATAATTACGCCAATGATCGAGATCACCATCCCCGGGCGTGGGGAGCTGCAACTCCAGCATCTTGTTACCGACGTGAACGGCACCCTGGCTATCGATGGGACCCTGATCGAAGGCATCGCCTGGCGTTTAAGCAGCCTGCGCGATCGCCTCACGCTCCACCTGATCACCGCCGATACGCACGGACAGCAATCCGTCATTGACCATTTACTTAACGTCAGCGCAGTGCGCATCCAGCGTGAGAACGAAGCCTCACAGAAAACGGATTATGTTCATTCTCTCGGCGCCGGGGCGGTGGTGGCGATTGGACAGGGCGCAAATGATGTCGGGATGCTGAAAGCTGCCGCGCTTGGCATTTGTATCCTCTCGCCGGAGGGCACAGCCGTGGAGACCCTGCTCGCCGCTGACTTGGTCACACCCGATATCCATTCTGCGCTTGATTTGCTCGACAAACCCCTGCGGATTATTGCGAGTCTGCGAAAATGAGCAATATCAATAACCTGCCAACGCCCGAAGACCCACCCGAAGAAAAGCCGGGGATGTCCCAGCCCTCTTCAGCGCCTGAAGCGGTCTCACCTCCTCCGGTACGACCCCCGCTTGCGCGCCATCGCCGCCAACGCCGGCGGTTGATCCCATCCTCGGCCGACCAGCGTGCCGAGTTCCTCGAAGAACTGGCTCACCGGGCGTACCCCACCCTGGAATTCTTCATATTTTCGCTGCTGTCCGGGGCGGTCCTTGGGGCAAGTTATCTGCTTGATTCTCAGGCGCTGCTTTTCCTGGGCATTTTGCTCGCACCGCTCATGACACCCTGGATCGGCATGGTGCTGGCCACGGTCACAGGTTCGTGGCGCTTTTTCTTCCAGACATTCATCGGTTTCCTGTTTGGCGCGGTGCTCATCTTTGTCACCGGCCTGCTGGCCGGGTTCGCCTCCCTCATCTTCATGCCCATCACCCTAAATCAGGCGTTCATCCACACCCGTCTGTGGTGGCCCGACCTGTTCGTTCTCCTTCTGGGCGCAATCCTTCTCCCCATTTCCATCGTCCGCTCTGAAGACAAACCCATCCTGCCCAGCGCGATGCTCGCTTACGAATTCTACCTGCCGCTCAGTGCTGCAGCAGTCGGCCTGGGAAGCGGGGTCAAGGGTCTCTATCCCGATGGGCTGGTGATTTTCCTCATCCATGTCACCCTCGCCACACTGGTCGGCATTATCACCCTGTTTATTCTAGGCTTCCGTCCCTACACGCTGGCAGGATTCACATTGGGGACGACCATTTCCCTGATCGCCATCGTGACGCTCATTTTTATCAGTGGACTGTGGACCATCATCTCCACTCAACTGGCTCCGCGTTTTGAACTGACACCAAGCCCAAGTGTGATCATCACAGATTCCATGGCGACCTCCACTCTGTCCACGCCTCCACTGTCCGAGTCCAGCCCGACGCCTGTGCCCCCGACTGACACACCAACCGCGACTCCCACCGCCACGCTGGTCTTCCCGACGCCCGAGACACCGACCGCCACACCTTCGCCGATGCCCACACCGATTTACGCCAAGATTTTTACGAGCAAGGGAAATGGCGTCATCGTCCGGACGGAGCCAAGCGGGTCCATCCTGGCCACCCTGGTCAACGGTTTCCTGGTTGAAGTGCTGCCCGAACAACAGGAATATAACCGCACCGTATGGGCTCATATCCGCTTTACCACTCGCGATGGAACACAGGAAGGCTGGGTCATCCAATCACTATTGATTACAGCCACGCCTGCTCCCAACTGGCAGCCAACGCTGACGCCCTCTCCGTAACAAGCATCTCATACCTTGGAGTCCACTGAATGACAATCCATTTCGGCACTGACGGCTGGCGCGCCGTAATCTCAGACTCGTTTACTTTTGGCAATCTGCGCATGGTGGCGCAGGCGATTGCCGATGCCGTTGCCTCCGAGCACTGGGATAGCGAAGGATACAGTAACCCCGCTGTCGATCCCCGGAAAATCGTGGTGGGTTTTGATACCCGCTTTTTATCCGACCGGTACGCCCAGGAAGTTGCCCGTGTCCTGGCAGCCAATGGCTTCAGCGTCATGCTCACCCAGGCGGATGCACCCACGCCGGCAGTCTCTTTTGCCGTGAAGAATCTCAATGCAGTCGCAGGGGTCATGATCACCGCTTCCCATAATGCCCCCCGTTATAACGGTGTCAAGTTGAAATCCTCCTACGGGGGTTCCTCCCTGCCCGAACAATGCCGCCGGGTTGAAGTTTACATCAATGACAATGAACAACGCGCGCGCGGTCCTAACCTGATGGATTTCGATAAGGCTCGTGAAGTTGGTTTGATCCGGAAATTCAATCCTCTCCCCGCCTATTTCGACCACCTGCGAAAGCTCATCAACACGGACATCATCGCGGAGAACCCGCAGCGTTTCATCGTCGATTCAATGTTCGGCTCCGGGCGCGGTGTGATCAAATCCTTCCTGCAGGGGTCCGGCTGTGAGATCGCCGAGATACGCGGTGAGATGAATCCGGGGTTTGGCGGCGTACATCCTGAGCCCATTGCCCAATATCTCAACGTACTGGCGGGTGCCATCGGGGCAGGGATGGGAAACTTCGGGCTGGCGACCGACGGCGATGCCGATCGCATCGGTGCCATGGATGAGCACGGTATCTTCGTCGACCCTCACAAGATCATGGCTCTTTCGTTGAAGTATCTGGTTGAAAAACGCGGCTGGACGGGCGCTGTCGTCCGCACCGTCTCCACCACGCGCATGATTGACCGCCTTGCCGCGCGCTATGGGTTGAAACTCTACGAGACACCCGTCGGTTTTAACCATATTGCTGATTACATGATGAGCGAAGATGTGCTGATCGGCGGGGAGGAATCCGGCGGGATTTCATTCAAGGGGCACATCCCCGAAGGCGATGGACCCGCCATGGGCTTGCTGCTGGTGGAAATTATCTCCTCCTTGCGCAAGTCGCTGCATGGGCTGGTGGAAGACCTGCTCGATGACGTCGGACCTGCTTACTACGAGCGTGCCGACCTGCGATTGAGCCACCCGGTCTCAAAATCAGAGCTGACTGATTATCTTACGAACAAGGCTCCGGCAGAAATCGGCGAACAGAAAATTATCGAGATCAGCAACCGGGATGGCGTGAAATACATCACGGCCGATGATTCGTGGCTTCTCATCCGCCCATCGGGCACTGAACCGGTGCTGCGCGTCTATGCCGAGGGGCGAAACCAACAAATGGTGAAAGACCTGCTGGGCTATGGCAAGCAAGTGGCTGAGAGCGTGGTTTAGGATGAATCCATAAAAAGAGAACCCCGGTTTCTTCAACAAGAAACCGGGGTTTTGGTTAGTCTATGATTATCTTGCGGGAGCACTGCGCAAACGGCGCGCCAGGAGGATGATCACGATCAGCACGAAGCCGATGATGAACAGGCCGGGCAGACCAACCTCATCCGCGAAACCGGTGGTGGGAACACCACCCAGCGCCGTGGTGGTGGGAAAGACAGTCAGTTCGGCGAGCGCTGCCTGGGTGTATAGCGCAGCGACCGTCTCCGTGACCGGGTCGGGAGTGGCGGTTTCTGTTACAGGTGTCGCGGTAAAAAAGACAACCACCGGCGTCGGTGAGGCAGCCGCCGCAATGGCAGAGGCGGTCATGGTGGCTGCCATCTGCCGGGTCGCAGCAATGGCTTGAGCCGTGGCAGCAATACTGGCAGGGTCAAGGGTGGCTGTCGCCAGCAAAGCCTGGGCTGTTCCAGTTGCTCCACCGGCAATGGCGGTATTTGTGAGAAGCACGGCGGTTTGCTGGACAGATTGTGCGGCATTCTGACGCGGCAGCAAGAAGAACGCGTAACCTGCCATGCAGATCAATGCCAGCAGGATGACGCCGCCCAGGATACCCGCGGCGATCAGAAATGTCCGGTTATTGGAACCTTCGGGCGGGCCCTCTTCGTCTCCGCCCTCAGATGGTCCTCCTTCAGGTGCTTCTTGGAAGGACGATTGTCTGGACTCATCATCATCAAAGATAAAGCTGTCTCCCATAAGTTCTTCTCCTCGTAGCTGATATTATCACGAAATTGTTATCCCAGAACTTCAAGATTAACCAGCGGGATAACCAGTTGTTCATTGGATTCCAGGCGGACGTCCGCACACAGCGCTTTCAATCCGTTCGGCAGGATAGTGAGCATGGAGCGCACTCCCTCAATCGTACCGACGGCTCCCTGGTAGGGATTGCGCAACAAACGGACCAGCTGCCCGGGAGCAAACGATTCCAGATCACGGGGAAGCGGCGGTTCCTGGGTCACAGGCAATTGGATCACCACTTCAGGACGGGTTCCGGCATAACGGTCAAGTGGCTCGGCATTTATCGCCACGTCACGTTTCGCATTGGTGCTCAGCAGCTTGTGGGCTGCCAGATTCATATCCCGGTGTCCAAGCCCTTCAATGACCAGAATGGGGTATTTCATCTGCATTGCCAGGGGGACCAGCGACGGCGCCATACTGCCCAGGATCATCCCACGCACCGGCAGTTCTGCCGCATTGCGAAGCACCTTCTCTTCTTCAGCATGGCCAGCCAGGATGACGGACCCGCGCAGGCTGACATCCACATCACTAGGCGCAAGCACATGGTCTGGTTGTTCCGCCAGATTAAGCATCAAGCCAAAGTCCATGCGCCCATTCCCCCAGATCCCTTGAATGAGGGCGCCGGTGGACTGGATGACCACCCCACGGTTTTCAATGATCTGCGCGATGATACCGGGGTAACCCGCGCGCAGTTCAAAAGGTGTTTCGCCCACTTCCAGCATCACCTGTCCACCGCCGAGAGCAACCACGCGCCCCTCGCGCGGCGTGCGAATTGATTTGGGGATGATTCCACCACCGCTGGCAATCACTGCGTTTTTGGCAAGTCGATCACCGCGCGCGCATTTGATCAGGCGATCCGCCTTGGCAGGAGAGACACCCAGGGAATGGGCAACATCGATCAGGACATGCTCCCGCGCAATGGTCGTTTCGGCAACCACGTCAGCGGGTGCTACTTTATCACCTGAACGCACATGGATGGTTCCGGCAGTCGGGAGCATGCGCGACCGGATAATGGTGGTAAGAGGAATGATATGAGTCACAGGAGCCAGCATAATCAGCCTCCCACCGTCCACAGCCATTTCTTGAGCAACTCGCGCCGCCGCACAGGGTCAGATGGCAAACGTAAAGGACGCCCGCGGGCATCGATCACCACACCGAGCGCAGAACCCTGGACGCCATCCACCCGATAACCGCGTCCGTAACCGATACCGGCATCTGTACGGCCGACGGGTTCAAGACGGAGATTGCCTGTCCGGCCGATCACAAGCGGGATGATTTCCAACGCGCCCTGTTTTACTTCCACCCGGGTCTCCTCGCCGTTATCATAGGTCAGGCGGACGCGCAGAATGGGGGTGCCATAACTGGCATTGCTGAGCGGAGAAATGACTGCTCCCAGATTGACAAACGCGCCAGACTCAATCACGTGAATTGGCAGGATCGTATTACACTCAGCCGCTGCCCCCAGGATACCCAGCAGGTTATTTTGGTCAAGCATAAAGGTTGAAAAACCGGTCGGCTGGATGGCATCCAACAGCATGAGCAGGCTCTGCCCGAAGGTCGGCGCCGCTGCGAAAACGCTCCCGCTGGCGAAGATCGGGTCAAAGTTAGGCATCAAGCCGGCGCGCGGAGGACGGGCTTTGGGCAGGTTGCCTATCGCCTGCCGCACTGAAAGAGAAAGAATATGCCGGGCGAGTGCCTGCTCGATGGCGAGGTCCTCTGCAGTCGCGGGGATGGTCGCCGGGTACAATGATTTCAAATAGATGTAATCGCGCACCGCGTCGGCTGGCATGTCGATGGGCAGCCATTGCATGACTTCTTCAAGGGTCGTGTATCGCAATAAGCCGCTGAGTGGTTCACCCAACCCGAAGTGCGGGAAGACATTCAGGCTCAGTCGTCCTCCCATCGCGCCGGAGACGGTGGTCGAGGATGCTCCCAAATCGATATTCAGGATGCCCTTTTCAGAGATGTTGCTCAGGAAGCGGATCATCCGTCCCTGCGCAAAAGCCGTCGGGAACAGCTTGCCGCCAGATAAAGCACTGATCTCTTCCACTCCCATCATTTGACGTTTGCGGATCTGTGCATACATTAAGGCGAGTTCTTTTTCAGCCGGCTCAAGGTTTTCGACCTCGAGCGAGGGACGAATATTGGGGCTGAAATACAAGGTCGGCACAAGCTTCTCAAAGGACGATTTGACCTCATCGGCAAGTTGCTGGTTTCCCGCATAAAGTACAGCCGGTCGTTTATCTTCAGGCAGAAGGTAGCAAGACAACCCGACAACTTCCAGGATTTTCCTCATGGTATGGGATGCACCGCCTTCAGTTCCGCCGGAAATCAAGATCAGATCTGGCATGAGACGGATAATTGCATCCACCTGCTCATTGGATTGACGCTTATCGTTCATCCCGATGGCATCCACCACGCGGGTGTATGTCGATCGAGCCAGCCGTTGCACGCTTTCAAGGGAGACTTCAGACAGCAAGCCAAACACGACGGTCCTGATCGATGGCCCGGCAGAGAGCGTGCTGACCAGATTATCCACCCCGGTGCCTTCGGGTTGAGCCGGAAGGATGATATGCTTATCCTCATCCATCAGGGTACGCCCGATAAGCACTTCAAGTCCTTCGATGGCCTGCCGGACCCCCTGACTCAGATCATTGACCGGGGCGGCAGCCGTGGTGGGTGAATGCCCAACAGCGATGAAGCGATACCGGCCATCGACCACGTCAAAATAGGAAGCTCGCGTGGTGGTTGAGCCTATATCAAGTGCCAGGAGGGAATTGCCTTCAATCAGCGATGTGGGCATAGGATATTAGAAAAACGATACGAAGAAATTCCAGATAAAGTACACACGCCCGATCAGGGCAGATACTGCCGCCGCATAAGCCCCTGCGAACAACACACCAAAGGTTACGGCGATGAAGAACTGACCGATGAGACCCATGATTCTCATAATGGGATTGCGCGTCCCCGCGCCCTGCCCGGATGCCTTGACGCCAAAGTGGAAGTACGCCAGGGTGGTTACGGTGCCGATCAGCATCACGGTGCCTTCAGAAAGGCGTTCCACCACCGACCCAATGCCGTTGGCGCTGCCAAGGCCAAATGGCTCAATGGCTGCGATGAATTGCGGGACAAGCGTACCGATGATAGCGCCTGCAATGGCGACCGCAGCACCGACACCCACCATGAAAGCCATCGATGTACCTCCCAGCCAGCCAATCCGCGGATAAGCCTTTGCCAGCAGGAGCACGCCCAGGATCAATGGCACAACCAGCATGGGCAGGTTTTCTGCCGGAGAATTGATCAAAGGCATCACCACTTTCGGGATGAGCACCTGATAAAATGCAACCGCGCCCACAAATCCGGCAGAAACACCGACGAAGATATAAACCGCGATGCGGAACAGCGGATTATCACCCACCAGGTAGCTGAGTACCATAATGGTCAGTAGGCAACTGATGATTCCAGTAATAATGTCAATCGCCTGCATGCCTTACGCCTCTTCTTCTTTCCGGGCCCGGCGAGACTGCCAGGCAGCAAAAAGCGCCCAAATGCCGCCCACCACCACAATGACCTCTGCGACAAAGAAAGCCACAGCAAACGCATCCCAGTAATTGCGTCCCATGCCAGGCTTCCCGGTGCGCAGTTCATAGGATGCGCCACCAGCAAGGCCGGTCACCATGCCCTGCACCTGCCCTGAGTCGTAATAAGGGCGGACCATCGGCTCTGCCTGGGCACTGATCACCATCAGGAGCGGTGTAGTCCCTAACGGCAAGCGGGATTGTTCAATCCACACCCGTGCGGTCTCGGAGCTATCCACCAGGATGAGCATTGCGTCGAAATCGCTCAACTGGCGCGTATCGGACAGGAAGCTACCCGGGGTTGACCAGACCTGATTTCCTTTGACGTCAGTGGAAATCGTCCCTGAAGGATTGGTCGCAAAATTGTAGATACCCGCCGCTCCACCCGGAAGGTAACCCAGATTAACGTATTTGTTGCCCGCGAGATAGTTATATGAGCGGAGGATGGTCGCCAACAACTGGTTTGCCTGAACAGACCCGGTCGGCAGGGAAGTCACCACGGTCAGGTCCGCCCCCTTCGCCATCAACTGGTCGAGGACGGGCGCGGAAGCAGTCCCCATTTCACCGGAAAAAGCTGGCTCGTAATCAAAAACCACCAGCACGTTCGGGTCGGCAGGTAAATCCGTAATAATCTTTTCGGCCGCCATCAAATCAGGCGGGAACAAGGGATTTACAGGGGTGAACTGTGATCCCAGCACAATCGGGATGGCCACCATCACGATCAGGAGCATGGCAATCATCCAACGCAGGAACCGGTTATAGCGCAAGCTGCTTTCAGGTTTGACTCTGGCAGCGTCAGATTCGATGGAAAGCAATCCTTCCAGCAACGCAGCATTGTTTTGCTGACCGGTGTTGACCTTGAGCTTGCTGGAGTAGGGCGCAGGCCGGCGAATGGCAATCAGCCCGGGTACAAAGGGCAGGACATTCTGGAAGCCAGCCAGCGGTCCCTGGCTTTCAATAAATTGCTCGTCGTCCACATCCCCGGCCGTTTCAGAGATGACCGCTTCGACAGGGCGCATCGCCTGCACCCAGGAGGGCAATTCGCCGGGCGTCAGCGATTCGGGTGCACCGGCACCCGGTTCGCCTTGAGCGGGGAGGGCTGCCGCACTCGCCTCAGCAGGTTTGACACTGGAGAGCCAGTCCGGCATTTCCATCGCGAGGGCTTCTTCCCCTGCTGTAGGGGATTGCTCGGTGAACACGGAGGCGGCTTTGGCTGCGGTCGCACTCGCTGTGGCACCAACCAGCCAATCGGGGATCTCGCTTTTTTCTGCAGCGGGTTTCTCGGCAGCAGTTGGTGCAGGTGCGACAGGCTGCTGGGGAGCGGCACCAGCATGTTTTTGCGCACCCGGAAGTTCGGAGAGCCAATCAGGAACGCCCTCATCAAGCGAAAAGGTTTCAGATGAAGGGGTGAAGGCCTGAGAAGCGGGTTGCGCCGCCGGCGAAGCTACAACTTCACCGAATCCGCCTGTTAAATCAAGAGCTTTTTCTTCCTTCGGAGTCAGTTCCCCGGCGGCGACAGCACCAGCAGCCGCTGCAACCAGCCAATCGGGCAGACCCTGGTCCGAGGTCGCTTTGGCAGGAACGGATTCAGCAGGAGGCTGGTCAGGCTCAAATGCGGTTAACCAATCCGGCTTTTCCTGAGATGGTTGAGAGGGCGCGATGTCGGAAGCCGCTGGCTGCTCCGCCTGGGCGGCCAGGAGCCAGTCGGGAAGCGCTTGGGACGATACCGGCACAGGTCCAGCTGTTGCGGCTGGAGCAGGAAATTCTGCTGCCGGCGGTTGTTCTGCCTGGAAGCCAGACAGCCAGTCCGGCAATTCGCCGGGTGCCGCCGGGGCGGGGGCTTCCGTTGCAGGCGGCGTTGTCTGTTTGAAGGAAAGCCAGTTGGGTGGTTCTTCAGAAGACGAGGGTAAAGGCACGGCCTCTGCAGGTGTGGGGGCGGGTGGTTCAGCCGCTGCAGGCTGGCTTTCTTTCGCCTTCAGACGTTTCAACCAATCCGTCACCCCTGTGGAGGGGGTCGGTTCGACCGCATCGGGCGTTTTTTCTCCACCGCCAGGCATGAACCAGTCAGCCGATTCTGCCTTTGCGGATGGCGTTTCGTCAGGAGCTAATTTTCCGAACCCCGGCGGTTCACCATAAAAGCTAGGCCATTCCGATGATACCTCACCTTTAGCCGCTTTTTGATCCTCCTGCAGTCGCTTGAACCAATCGAGGTTCCCATCCGGGGCAGGCTGCGAAGCTGCAGATAGCTGGGCGGCCTGGGTTTCTTCCTCAACACTTTTCCTCACACCCAACAACCAATCTGGTATATCCTCTTCGCCCTCTTTGGACGCAGACAGACCCGCCAACCAGTCTGTCGATTCAGGCTTGGCGGAGGTCGTATCCTCCTGACCGGATTCTATTGCAAGCCGTGACAGGAAATCCTCATCGGTTTCGGCAGACGACGCGGGTATCGCGGGTGGCGCAGCAGGGACCTCGGAGGGTTTGGGGGCTTGCAGTTCCCCCGTCTCTTGTTTTTTTCGCAGCTCCTGCAGCCAATCGGGCAGGGCATGTTCCAATTCAGCGGTACTTTTCTTGGTCGGCTGCTCGCCGGGATGGATGGACTCGATGTTTCCGGCGGCGATTTCGGTTGTGAGCGGAGTCAGGCGCGCACCACAGAACTGGCAGATATCCAGTCCTTCCGGATTGAGCGTGGAGCACATCGGGCAGCGTACGTCAGCCATTATTTACCCCCGTACGGGCGATCCGCACCGAAGAGTATACGCAAGCCAGTCATCAGTGTGCCCAATGCCACGCCAAGCAGGATCCCGCGCGCACCGGCGGCGGCAGGAACCTGGGCGATAACGGGACGCAGCCAATCAGAAAAGAAGGGAATCGGACCAATGAACGGCAGGGGCGCTGTCCCTAAAAAGATAATCAATGCCGTGATAATGAAGGTGATGCTCATGAAATTTGCCCGCCAGCGCAGTAAGCGGATTGTCGCGTAGAGCAGGCTGACCGCCAGTAACGCCATCAGGCTGGTTTCAACCGGGATTTGAATGGACGTGAAAACCACGTTCATGGCCGGGCTGGTCGGACCGAGCAGCAGTCCCAGGGCAAATGTGCCGAGCAGGAAGACGAGCAGAAGCACGCTGTACGCGGCCTCGTTTTTATTCCGTAATTTTTGCGTATGAACCGAGAAAAGATTGAAAATACCGACAAACACCGCCACTGCCGCCAGGATCATCGCCCAGTTTAGGAAGGCGACCCGCAGGTTAACAAGAAAGGGGATGGCGGGCAGGAAATATCCCAGCAGGACGACCACTCCGGAGGCGATGGCAATGATTGCGAGGAAGATCGTGGTTATTGTTCTCACAAAATACCCGCCAGTTTCAATAGCGCGCCAACCACAATGGCGATGATGAGCACCCATCGCAAAATATCCTGCACCCGCAGACTGGCGGTATGCACTGCCCCGGCCTGGACATAAGCCCCGACCGCATAAAGCTCCTCTCCGATCAACGGGTTGGAACCGGCAGCGAAAAGCACCGCCTGAGCCGGGATGTTGTCGCTGGCGACCACGCTGAAGTTATCCTGGCGCTCGGCCGCATCTGCCATCAGGGCTATTTCTATACCAAAATTCCCCACCAAAACATTGGTGGAGACGTTTTCATCGCGCATGACTGGAATGGCGCCGGCCGCATAAGAGAAGGGGGTCAGACCGGTCACCCTCCCCATGAGGGCATCGTAACGCTCCGGGGCGACAGCCGCTGTATAAGAGGCCTTGAGTGTATCCTGGGAGAGAACCGTCAACGCCCCATCGCCAGAGGTCACCAATGAAGGGCGATCACTCACAGAGGTCAACTCGGCCACACGCCGCACGGTGGCCAGCCCGACAAAGGCAGCCGCGCTCCACGGCATGATCAAACCGCCGCGCCCGATGGAAAAATGGACCCGCGAACCATCTTCGATGGCAAGCCCGATGGCGCGCCGCAGGCGGGCAAAAGTGGGGATCTCGCGCAAGGCATAGGGAAATTCCCGCCGCAACAGGGCGAACACCAGAATAAGCAATGCGCTGATGATGAGCAGGCCGAGCCCACCATACAAGACCAGTTCGGAATTATTGGCGCTCACGATGCAGCTCCATTTTTCAGGAAATCAATAAAAGCCCGAGCTTCTGTGCGATCTTCCAGCAAACCTGCCAGCGTATTGGTCTGTTCCAACGGTAAAAACGGGGAAATAAGCGGTTGTCCGATGTAGATCAACTGCGCGCCCAACAGTCCCAGCGGCGCTCCAGCCTCGAGCGCCCAGGCGGCGAAACCTTCCATTCCCCATTTCTTTAAGGAATCTGCCCATTGGGTCCAAATGGTGCGCTTTGCATACATATTTTAAAGTATAGCATAAAAAATAGAACAACTGTTATGTATTGTATAACGCCGGAATGTGACGGTCAAGCCGCCGATGGGGTAAATACACGATGAAATTGATGGTCAAAAAATGGATGATTTTACGACCAGATTCGATTGCCTGTTCCGTCGCGCCAGCATGCTCTCCACCAAAGGCGGTTATGTGGTGTCAGTGTTGGCCCGCTTTATATATTAAGGAAGTTTGAAGCCAAGCGGCCTAATTACTTGAATCTCCAGAGGTACGCCAAACTTGAACTGAATCTTCTCTGAATTATAAGGGCATTTCTGGGGTGCATCGTCGAAAAGAACAACATCCTCGTCTGTCTTAAGGGTGCCATCTTGTACTTTACGCGCGACCAGATCAAGCGCGTATTGAAATATTACCTTGTCGAGATTAGGATCGGGCTTCATAAGCCCCCATGACTTCTGAGTCGATCGAGATATTTTTACTTTCACGCTTTGCTCTTGGGAATATGATTTCTCTTCGGGTTTCCCCTTGTGCTCACCCTCAACAATAGTGTATTTGAAAATGTAGATGTCGCTATCGCCTATGTGAGGAAGCCATTCTGAGTCAGTGCGAGAGAATGTCACGATTTTTGATGCCCTAGTTTAGTTGACCTCCAGATCGCCAAGAGCGGCCCAACGGTTTGTATAACCCGCTTTATGCTGGCGGGTTAATTTGACTTACGATCACGGCGACAGGCAAAATTGCGCCTACTTGGAGAGAGTCGGGTTCATGCTATGTTGGGCGGCGAAATCTCATCTCCTAATCCAAAAGTGAACCGGGAATGTTCCCACCATTTTCCGCGAGCTTCTTGAACACGGCCACACGCAGGGCTTCATTCTTCGCGGCAGAACCGCTTTTCAGTTCTTGGGAAACGCCGAGTTCTGCCGCCAAAGCATCACGGTTTTTGCGCGAGCTATCTATTCCCAACAACGTCAGGAAATCCACGACCGAGGTTTTCCAGTTCAAGCCCCTGCCTTCTGCTTTCTTTTCCAACTCTGCCGTAAGGTCGGCATCGGACATGGCCTTGCCCCCCAATAGTTCTTTGATCTTGTCTAGTATTTTTTGAAACATTTTATCCTCCTCGGCGAAGCTGCCCAAGTAGTGTTTATACGGCCCGCATAATAGATTATAGGCGGCCTGTATAATGTCCTAAATCTATATTTCATTATACGGCAAACGAACCGGGTTATCTCCACAGATGAATGGCAAGGCTATTTGCGAACCATTTCTCCAGGGTGTCAGGTATCTTTCCGTCTCAGTTACTGCTTCAAACCAAATATCGCCTTGGTCCAGATGAGCACGGTCGACAACGGCTCCCTTATCCAAATCTGCTATCCAAGCTTGTGTTCTGCCTGCACATAGGATATAATGGAGAGTAAGTAGGCCGATTTAGTCGCATTAGCGTCTATCCTCAAAGGGACGAACTCCCCAGGAGACACTCCCCCCCGGCCTAAGTGCTGGTTATTTGACTCAACGGTATGCCCCGGCCGGGAGGCCTGCCGAGGCGCTGCACAAAAGGCGAGTAGCTCTCTGTGGGCAATTGATTCTTATCGCACAGAGTACGTTCGCGCCATGCAGCATGCTCTGATCGTTTCGGAAGGAGGTATAGATCGCGAATCTTGGAGTGATTACTAATGTTGATTGCGCAATGTTTTTATCCGCCCCTCAATAAGCCAAAGGAGAAAACGATGAACAAATTGTTACGTGTATCAGTAGGCTTGGCCACAATGCTTGCGTTGCTGCTAAACACCGGCCTTGCCTTCGCAGGTGCGAATCCTCCAGTAGTCAATGTGACCCTTAACCCTGGTGAAAATGTTGTAGTAAACAAGACGGTCACCACCCCGCCGATCCCACCGAATCCCGAT